>NZ_LIRL01000252.1 GCF_001419795.1 Streptomyces niveiscabiei | reverse complement strand
CATCACGAGACACAGCAGCAACCCGACCCCGACCGACACGATCGCGACCACGCCCCACAGGGGCGACATCCCGCGCCCGCCCCCGGTGTCGGGCAGGTGCCCATGCCCCTCGAACACGGCGGACGCGTTGCACTCGGCGGCGGAGGACCCGGCGGGGCAGTTGCTGGCCCCGGGCCCGCCCACGACGGGTACGTCGACGACGGTCCCCGGCGGCACAGGGGCCCGCCCGTACGTGACGGAGAAGGTGATCCGGACGGGACGCGAGCAGTCGGCCGGCGCGGTCCCGGTCCAGCTGACGGCCGAACTCCCGTACCGGACGGCCCCGTTGGAGGCGGCGGCGTCCCCGTTGTACGTGGCGTACTTGAGGACCTGNNACGGTGACCGTGTACGTCACCTTGTCCCCGGGCCGGGGGCGCGGATTGTCGGACGTGATCCGCACGTTCAGCTTCCCGGCGGCGGCCCGCACCCGGAAGTCCTCGACCTGCCCGGCACCGCCGTACCCGTACGGCTGGGGGTCGGCGGGCAGGGCCCGCTGGACGGGGACGCTCCGCAGATGGCCGCCGACGCGGACGAGGGACTCCCCCGCAGGTACGTCGGGACTACGCCCGGCCGGCACCTGGGCCCCGTACAACCTCAGGCGTAGATAGGTAGTACCCGCCTTGGCGAAGGACGCGTCGGCCCAGTCCAGCACGGTCGACCTGGCCCCCGCGGGAATGGTCCGGAGGATGCGTTCCCCCTGGTCGAACCGTCCGTCGAAGTCGTGGTCGAGCCAGGCGGCGAGCAGCGTGGCCGAACCGGTCGTGTTGGTGAGGTCGACGGTGGTGGAGTACCCCGTACCACCGGTGTACGCGACGGGCAGTACCCGAGGACCACGCCCGCCCTCGTCGAGACGCGCGCTCCCGGGGTGCCCGTCGATGTCCGGGAACGACCCCTTGCCGAGGTACAACCCGGGGACGATCGCGTGGTAGGGCCCACCGGAGGCCGCGCGTGTCCGGTACGAGTCCGGCGCCTCACCCCACTCGTACTGAGGTGTGCCGACGGTCGTCCCGCACCCGGAGGGGTACGTCCCGTCGGCGGTGTTGCCGTAGCACGAGGTGTTGGCGCTCGCGTCGGTCACCTCGTTGACGACCTTGCGGGCACCGGCCGTCGGCACGGCGTTGGCCATGTACGTGTACGTCACGGTCACCGAGGCCCCCGCGCCGACATCCCCGACCCACCGGTACGACAGCCCGGAACCCGGCGTGAGGGTCCCCGAGTCCGCGCTCGGCGCCTTCACCGCCCGCGTGTTGAGCAGCCCGGCCCCCTGCACGACCCGGTCCGTGAAGGTCGCCCCGGGATAGTCGGCGGCACTCTCGTTCGTGACGACGACCTTGAAGTTCAGCAGATCACCGGGCAGCACCTCGGAAACGTCGACGCTCTTCACGATCTTCAGCCGAGGTACGACGCCACTGGTCCCGCTGCCGGTGGAGCAGGCCGCATTTCCGGACCCGGCAGGGCAGTTGGTGCCGGGCACCCCGGAGACGACCGTGTTCGTGAGCTTCCCGTCGCCCCGGTCCTCGGTGTCGACGGTCACCGAGTACGTGACGGTGACGGTCGCACCGCCGGGCACGTCGCCGGACCACTTCAGCACGGGCGCGGCGTACGACACCGAACCGGCCGACGCCGCCGCGTCACCCCCGTACACCGCGTCGTCCAGAACCCCGCTCAGGTCGTCGGACCAGGACGCGTCCGGGTAGTCGGACGTCGTCGGGTTCGACACGGTCACCTGGTACTCGACCTTGGCACCCGGCAACACCACAGGTGTCGTACGGGACTTGACGAACCGCAGCGTCGGGATGGGACTGGAGGTCGTGGAGCAGCCGGAGTTGGCCGCGACAGAGCAGTTGTTGCCCGGCGAGGTGGAGGTGACGGTGTTGGCGAGGACGCCGTCACCGAGCCGGGTCGGGTCGGACTCGGTCCTGACCGTGTAGGTGACGGTGACCGTCTCGCCGACGGGGAGGTCACCGGTCCACTTCACGACGGGCGACGCGTACGACACCGAACCGGCCGACGCCGCCGCGTCACCCCCGTACACCGCGTCGTCCAGGACCCCGCTCAGGTCGTCGGACCAGACCGCGTCCGGGTAGGCGACGGACCCCGTGTTGTGGACGGTCACCGTGTACGTGACGTCCTGCCCCGGGAGGGGGTGGTTCGTCGAGGCGGTCTTGGTGATGGAGAACTGGGGGACGCCGAGGGTGGCGGAGCAGTCCGCATTCGTCGTGCTGGTCGGGCAGTTGGTGTCGGGGGTCGAAGTGACCGTGTTCTTCAGGGGTTTGGTGGACGTCGTCGTGGCGTTGAGGGTGACCGAGTACGTCGTGGTGACGGTCTCCCCGACGGGCACGTCACCGGTCCAAGTGAGCGTCTCGGCCGCGTACTTCACCGATCCCGAGGAAGCCTCCGCGTCGCCGCCGTACACCGCGTCGGCCAGCAGCGCGCTGAGGTCGTCGGACCAGGACGCCCCGGTGTAGACGGCCGTCCCGGTGTTCTGCGCGGTGATCGTGTACGTCACCTTCGACCCCGGCGACGCGGTGCCCGAGCTGACCGCCTTCTTCAACTTCAGCTGGGGGATGCCGTCTCCGGGCTTGTCGCCGGTCGAGCAGGACGCATCCTGCTTGCCCGCGCGGCAGTTGGAGCCGGCGGGGCCGGTGACGGAGTTCGCGAGCTTGCCATCGCCCTTGAGCGGGTTGTCGACGGTGACGGAGTAGGTGACGGTGACCGACGCGCCCGCTTCCAGGTCGCCGAACCACTTCACGACGGGCTCCGTGTACGACACCGAACCGGCCGACGCCGCCGCGTCACCCCCGTACGCCGCGTCGTCCAGCACGTCGCTGAGGTCGTCCGACCAGGAGGCGCCCGCGTAGGCGGCCGTGCCCGTGTTCTGGACGGTCACCGTGTACGTGACCTTCGTGCCCGGCGTGGGGCGGTTCGCGGAGGCCGTCTTGGTGATCTCCAGGGCGGGGATTCCGGCGGGGGGCGGTGCGCAGGCCGGGTCGGTGGAGCCGAGTGCGCAGTTCGAACCGGGCGGGCCCACAACGGAGTTGGTGAGGCGCTGGTCTCCGGTGTCGGGGTCCTTGAGGGTGACTGTGTAGGTGATGGTCGCCTTGGCCTTCGCGGCGAGGTCGCCGGTCCACTGCACGACGGGCGCCGTGTACGACACCGAACCGGAGGTGGCCGAGGCGTCGCCGTAGACGGCGTCGTCGAGGACGCCGGTCAGGTCGTCGGTGAACGTGGCGTCCGGGTAGGGGCCGGTGCCGGTGTTCTCGACGGTGACCGTGTACGTCATCTCGCCGCCGGGGAGGGCGACTTGGGGGCTGTACGTCTTGGCGATCCGCAGGGCGCCGATGCCGTTCGAGGTCGAGCAGTCGGCGTCCGCCGAACCGGCCTCGCAGTTGGAGCCCTGGGGGCCGGTGAGGGCGTTCTTCAGGGTGCCGTCGCCGCTCACCGGGTAGGCGACGGTGACGGAGTAGGTGATGGTCGCGGACGCGCCCGCCGCGAGGTCGCCGGTCCAAGTGAGCTTGGGTGCCGTGTAGTTCACCGCGCCGGAGGACGCCGCCGCGTCGTTCCCGTACACCGCGTCGTCCAGGACCCCGCTCAGGTCGTCCGACCAGGAGGCGCCCTTGTAGGCCGCGCTGCCCGTGTTCTGGACGGTCACCGTGTACGTGGTCCTGCCGCCCGCGACCGGGGCGGCCGGCGAGGACTTCTTCGTGAGGTGCAGCTCGGGCAGGCCGTCGATGGCCGCCGAGCAGCGGTTGTCGGTCGAACCCTTCTTGCAGTTCGAACCGGCCGGTCCGGTAACGGCGTTGACGATGGTGTCGTTGCCGGTCTTCGGGTTGTTGAGCTTGAGCGCGTAGGTGATGGTCTCGGTCGCGCCCGCCGCCACCGTGCCGGTCCAGGTCAGCTTCGGGGTCGCGTACGCCACCGAACCGGCCGTCGCCGTCGTCCTGTTGAGCCAGGTCGCGCTGTCGAGGACGTCGGAGAGGTCGTCCGTGAAGGCGGCCCCGGGGTACGCGGCCGTACCCGTGTTCTGGACGGTGACCGTGTAGGTGATCGTGTCGCCGGGGAGGGGGGTGCCCGGGGAGACGGTCTTGGTGAGGGTCAGGGCCGGGATGCCGTACGGGCCCGCCGTGCACCCCGAATCCGTCGAACCAGCGCCGCAGTTGGCGCCCGGCGAGGTCGAGACCAGGGTGTTCTTCAGGGTCTGGTCGCCGGTGTCGGGGTCGTCGAGGGTGATGGTGTAGGTGGTGGTCGCGGAGGCGCCGGGCGCGAGGTCGCCGGTCCAGCTCAGCGTGGGCGCCGTGTAGTTCACGCTGCCCGTCGAAGCCGCCGCGTCGCCGCCGTACGTCGCGTCGTCCAGTACCCCGCTGAGGTCGTCCGACCAGGTGGCGCCCGGGTAGGCGGCCGTGCCCGTGTTGGTGACGGTGACCGTGTACGTCACCTTGTCGCCGGGCTTGGGTGCCGTGTTGGACGAGGTCTTCTTCATGGTCAGCTCGCGTACGGTGACCGGCGTCCGGTCGCCGCACTCGGAATTCGCCGTTCCCTGGGGGCAGTTGGTGTCCGCGGTCGAGACGACCTTGTTGACCAGCCGCTTGTTGCCGGAGAGCGGGTTGGCGAGTTTGACGGAGTAGGTGGTGGTCGCGGACGCGCCGGCCGGGAGGTCGCCGGTCCAACTCAGCTTCGGCGCCGCGTAGTCGACAGACCCGGAAGTGGCCGAGGCGTCGTCCGCGTACGTCCCGTCGTCGATCAGCTCGGTCAGGTCGTCGGACCAGGTCGCCCCGGGGTAGGCGGCGGCGCCCGTGTTCTCGGCGACGACCGTGTAGGTGACCGTCTGTCCGGCTGCCGGGTTCGCCGGGCTGGAGGTCTTGGTCAGCTTGAGCTGGGGGACGGAACTGGTCGTCGTACAGGGAGCACACACCGAACCAGCGGGCCCGGTGACGGAGTTGGTGAGCTTCTTGTCCCCGGTGTCGGGGGTGTCGACGGTGACGGAGTAGGTCGTCGTCGCGGACGCGCCCGCCGCCAGATCGCCGGTCCAACTCAGCTTCGGAGCCGCGTAGTTCACGCTACCTGCCGTCGCCGCAGCGTCACCCCCGTACACCGCGTCATCCAGGACCCCGGTCAGGTCGTCCGACCAGGAGGCGCCCGCGTAGGCGGCCGTCCCCGTGTTCTTGGCGACGACCGTGTACGTCACCGTCGTCCCCGGCTTCGGGTTGGGCTCCGACACGGTCTTGGTCAGGGTGAGTTGGGGGATGCCGTCGCCGGTCCGGTCGCCGGTCGAGCACTCGGGGGCCTTGCTGCCGGGCTGGCAGTTGGAACCGGCGGGGCCGGTGACCGCGTTGGCCAGCTTGCCGTTCCCGGCGAGCGGGGACTTGACGGTGACGGAGTAGGTGACGGTCGCGGAAGCACCCGCCGCGAGGTCGCCGGTCCAACTCAGCTTCGGAGAAACGTAGTTCACGCTGCCCGCCGAAGCCGCCGCGTCGTTCCCGTACGTTGCGTCGTCCACGACGTCCGTGAGGTCGTCCGTCCAGGACGCGCCCTTGTAGGCGGCCGTGCCCGTGTTCTCGACGACCACCTTGTACGTGACCTTCGACCCCGGCGTGGGCCGGTTCTGGGACGCCGTCTTGGTGATGGACAGGGTCGGGACGCCGGCCGGGGTCGGTGTGCAGGCCGGGTCGGTCGAACCGGCCGCGCAGTTGGAGCCCTTGGGGCCGACGACGGCGTTGCCGAGCTTCTTGTCGCCGGTGTCGGGATCGTGGACGGTGACGGTGTAGGTGGTGGTCGCGGAGGCGCCCGGCGCAAGGTCGCCGGACCAAGTGAGCTTCGGCGCCGTGTAGTTCACCGCGCCGGAAGAAGCCGTCGCGTCGTCGCCGTACGTCGCGTCGTCCAGGACTCCGGCGAGGTCGTCGGTCCAGGAGGCGCCGGGGTAGGTGCCGGTGCCGGTGTTCTCGACGGTGACCGTGTACGTCAGCTTCGAGCCCGGGGTGGCCGTGTCCGGCGTGTAGGTCTTGGAGAGCTTGAGGACGCCGACGCCGCTGGAGGTCGAACATGCCTTGCAGTCCGTGCCGTTCGGGCCGGTGACCGCGTTCTTCAGGGTGAGGTCGCCGGTGTCGGGAGCGTCGACGGTGGCGGAGTAGGTGGTGGTCGCGGAGGCACCGGGCGCGAGGTCGCCGGACCAAGTCAGTTTCGGCGCCGTGTAGTTCACGCTGCCTGTCGAAGCCGACGCGTCGTTCCCGTACGCCGCGTCGTCGATCACCCCGGTCAGGTCGTCCGACCAGGAGGCGCCCGCGTAGACGGCCGTCCCCGTGTTCTTCGCGACGACCGTGTACGTGACCTTCGTGCCCGGCACCGGGTTCGCCGGGCTCGACGTCTTGGTCAGCGTGAGCTGGGGGATGCCGTCGCCGGTCCGGTCGCCGGTCGAGCACTCCGGACTCTGCTTGCCCGACTGGCAGTTGGACCCTGCGGGGCCGGTGACCGCGTTGGCCAGCTTGCCGTTCCCGGCGAGCGGGGACTTGACGGTGACGGAGTAGGTGACGGTCGCGGAGGCGCCCGCCGCGAGGTCGCCGGTCCAACTCAGCTTCGGGGAGGCGTAGTTCACGCTGCCCGCAGAGGACGCCGCGTCTCCGCCGTACGTCGCGTCGTCGAGGACGTCCGTCAGGTCGTCGGACCAGGTGGCCCCGCTGTAGGCAGCCGTCCCCGTGTTGGTCACGGTCACCGTGTACGTGACCTTCGACCCCGGCGTGGGCCGGTTGCTGGAGGCCGTCTTGCTGATCGCCAGCGTCGGTACCCCGGCGGGCGTCGGTGCGCAAGCCGGATCGGTCGAACCGGGCGCGCAGTTGGAGCCCGGCGGCCCGGTCACCGCGTTCGCGAGCTTCTTGTCCCCGGTGTCCGGGTCGTTCACGGTGACGGAGTAGGTGATCGTGCCCTTCGCCCCGGCGGCCAGGTCGCCGCTCCAAGTGAGCCTCGGGGCCTCGTACTTGAGCGTGCCCCCGTTCGCCGAGGCGTCGTCGTTGTAGACCGCGTCGTCGAGGACGCCGGTCAGGTCGTCGTAGCCGGAGGCGCCGGGGTAGGTGCCGGTGCCGGTGTTCTCGACGGTCACCGTGTACGTGATCACCGAGCCCGGCGTCGCGATCTGCGGGCTGTAGCTCTTGGCGATCTTCAGTACGCCGATCCCGCTGGACGCCAAGCAGTCGTCGTCGGCCGAACCGCTGGAGCAGTTGGAACCCTGCGGCCCCGTCACGGAGTTGGTGAGTTTCTGGTCGCCGGTGACGGGGGCGTTGACGCGCACGCTGTAGGTGACCGTCGCCGACGCGCCCGCCGCGAGATCGCCGGACCACTTCACGACCGGCGCCGCGTACGACACCGAACCGGCCGAGGCCGACGCGTCGTCGCCGTAGACCGCGTCGTCGAGAACCGCGCTGAGGTCGTCGGACCAAGTCGCCCCGTTGTAGGCGGCGTTGCCGGTGTTCTCGACGGCCACCGTGTACGTGACCTGCTGTCCGGCGACCGGGTTGGCCGGGGACTGCGTCTTGGTGATGTGGAGTTCGGGCAGGCCGCCGACGTCGCTGGAGCAGCGGTTGTCGGTGGAACCCGGCTTGCAGTTCGAACCGGCCGGTCCGACGACGGTGTTGACCATCTTGCCGTCGCCGGTACGGGGGTCGTTGAGCTTGAGCTGGTACGTGACCGTCTGCGTGGTCCCGGCGGGAACAGTGCCGGTCCAGCGCACAACTGGCGCCGTGTAGCCGACCGTTCCCGTGCTCGCCGTGGTCCGGTTCGCCCACGTCCCCTCGTCCAGGACACCGGTCAGGTCGTCGCTGAAGTTCGCGCCCGGGTAGTCGGTGGCGCCGCTGTTCACCAGCTTGATGGTGTAGGTGAGGGTGTCGCCGGGGAGCGGGTTCGCGGGGGAGACGGTCTTGGAGAGGGTCAGCGAGGGGATGCCGTACGGGCCCGCCGTACACGCCGGATCGGTGCTGTCCGCCTGGCAGTTGGAGCCGTCGGAGGTCGAGACGAGCGTGTTCTTGACGACCTGGTCGCCGTCGTCGGGGTCGGCGAGAGTGACGGTGTAGGTGACCGTCGCGGTGGCGCCGATGGCGAGGTCGCCGGTCCAGTCGAGCTTCGGCGCGGCGTACGACACGGTCCCGGAAGTGGCCGAGGCGTCGCCGTTGTACGTCCCGTCGTCGAGGACGTTGACCAGGTCGTCGGACCACTGGGCACCCGGGTACGCGGCCGTCCCGGTGTTCGCCACGGTCACCGTGTACGTGATGGTGTCGCCGGGTTTCGGCGCCGTGCTGGAAGCCGTCTTCTTCATGGTCAACTCGCGTACGGTGACCGGTGTTTGGTCACCGCAGTCCGAACTGGTCGATCCTGTCGCGCAGTTGGTGTCCGTGGTCGACACGACCTTGTTGGCCAGCCGCTTGTTGCCGGACAGCGGGTTGGCGAGCTTCACGGAGTAGGTGGTGGTCGCCTTGTCGCCGGGGTCGAGGTCGCCGGTCCAGGTGAGCTTCGGCGCGGCGTACGCGACGCTGCCCGAGGTGGCCGAGGCGTCGCCGCTGTACGTCCCGTCGTCGACCAGGTCGGACAGGTCGTCGGACCAGGTCGCCCCGGTGTAGACGGCGGCCCCGGTGTTCTCCGCGACGACCGTGTACGTCACCGTCTGCCCCGCCGCCGGGTCGGCCGGCGTCGACGTCTTG
The DNA here is from genome assembly GCF_001419795.1 of Streptomyces niveiscabiei. Lineage (GTDB taxonomy): Bacteria > Actinomycetota > Actinomycetes > Streptomycetales > Streptomycetaceae > Streptomyces > Streptomyces niveiscabiei. The sequence goes on along the minus strand of NZ_LIRL01000252.1, from coordinate 4,214 downwards.
GTCAGCTTGAGCTGGGGGACGGAACTGCTCGTCGTACAGGGGTCGCAGGTCGAACCGGCGGGCCCGGTCACGGAGTTGGTGAGCTTCTTGTCCCCGGTGTCGGGGGTGTCGACGGTCACGGAGTAGGTGACCGTCGCGGTCGCCCCCGCCGCCAGATCGCCGGTCCATGTGACCTTCGGGTTGTCATACTCGACGGCTCCCGTCGACGCCGCCGCGTCACCCCCGTACGCGGCATCGTCGAGGACACCCGCGAGGTCGTCCGACCACGAGGCCCCCGTGTACGTCACCGAGCCCGTGTTCGTCGCGGTGACCGTGTACGTCACAGTGGAACCCGGCTTCGGGGTCGCGCTGGACACCGACTTCGAAATCGTCAGCCCAGCAACGCCGTTGGTGGTCGTACACGCCGAGCAGTCCGCGTCCGTGCTGGACGTGACCCGGTTGGTGAGCCTGTTGTTCCCGGCGTCCGGCGAGTTCACGGTCACCGAGTACGTGATCGTCGCCGAGGCCCCCGCCGCGAGGTTCCCGCTCCAGCTCAGCTTCGGCGCCGCGTACGAGACCGAACCGGCCGACGCCGCCGCGTCACCCCCGTACACCGCGTCGTCGAGGACGTCGGTCAGGTCGTCCGTCCAGGCGGCCCCCGTGTAGGTGGCCGTCCCCGGGTTCCGGACGGTCACCGTGTACGTGACCTTCTGCCCCGGATGCACGGCCCCGCCCGCGTCGCTGGCCTTGCTGATCGCGAGCCGGGGGATGCCGCCCCCGTTGTCGTCGGAGCAGGCCGAATCCGTGGACCCGGCGGCGCAGTTGGTGCCCGGCGCGGAGACCACGTTCTTCAGCACCTGGTTCCCGCCGGGCGGGTTCCCCACGGTCACCTGGTACGTCACGCGTACGGTCGCCCCGGCCGCGACGGCCCCGGTCCACGTCAGCTTCTTGGTGCCGGGGTCGTAACTCCCCGTGCCACCGACCGGAGTTGACGTGATCGACCCCGTCACGAACGTCGCGTCGTCCACCACGTCGCTCAGGTCGTCGACGTACGTGAACGAACTCGCGTCCCCGGTACCGCTGTTCTTCAGCGTGATGGTGTACGTCACTGTCTGCCCGGCCTTGGCAGGAGCCGGCGCGGAGGTCTTGGCCACCTGCACGCTGGGCCCGTCGGTCACGACCGACGACGTGCACGAGGGTGAGCACCCGGAGTCCGTGGTCCCCGAACCCGGCGTCACCGTCGCCGAGTTGGTCTGGTTCCCGGACGTGGAGGCGGGCACCGTCCCGCTGATGGTGTACGTGATCGTCCCGCCCGGCGCGACGCTCGGCCGGTCGGAGATGTTCCCGCTCCCGGACGCGGCGCCGCACGAACTTCCGTTGGTGGCGGCGCAGTTCCACCCGAAGCCGGAGAACCCGGCGGGCAGGGTGTCCGTCACGGTCGGCAGCGCGGTCGACGGCCCCGCGTTCCGCACGGTCACCGTGTAGGAGAAGGTCTCGCCGGGCTGGTACGAGGTGGAGGACCCGGTCTTGGACACCGTCAGCCCCGTCTTGGGCGCCGTGACCTGCGGGGACGCGGGCGGGGACGTGTTGTTCCCCGGCGTCTGGTCGGGCGTGGTCGAGGTCGAGGTGGCCGTGTTGGCGATGTCGGACCCGTTGCCGGTGTAGGTGGACGCGAGCCGGACGGTGATCGTGAACGTCTGGCTCGCGCCGTTCGCGAGGGACGCGATCTGCGGGCAGGTGACGTTCTGGCCGGAGGCGGTACAGCCGGACGCGGAGGAGATGAAGGCCAGTTGGGCCGGGAGCGTGTCCGTGACGGCGACCGCCGCCGCAGCGGACGGCCCGTTGTTCGTGACCTTCAGGTCGTACTGGAACGTCTCCCCCGGCGCGATCGGCGTCCCCGTGGCCGTCTTCGTCGTCGCCACGTCGGCGGCGATCGGCGTCACGGTCGCCGACGCGCAGTTCCCCGAACACGGCGTCGGATCGGTCGAGTCGGACGTCGCCTGCGTGACGGTGTTGGTCTGAGCCGTCGTACTGGTCACCTCGGCCGTGATCCTCAGCGTGGCGCTCTTGCCCGCCCCGATGGTCCCGGGCCGCCAAACGCCCCCGGAATAGGCACCGTTGGAGTCGTCGCTCACATAGGTGAGCCCGCTCGGCAGCTGGTCGGTGACCTGTACGTTCGCGGCGTCGCTGGGCCCGTTGTTGGTGACGGTGACCGTGAAGACGGTGTTCTCGCCGTAGTTGACGTTCGTCGGGCTCGCGGTCTTGGTGATCGCCAGATCACTGACCGCGCCGGACGTCCGGACCACCGCATCCGCCGTGTTGTTGGCGGTCACATTGTCGTTGGGGCCGCTGACGACGATCCCGCCGGGGCGGGTCAGCGTGCTGTTGGGCGGCGCGCTCGGCGAGACGAGCACGCTGATGGGCAGGTTCAGCGAGGACCCGGCGGTGAGCGTGGCGACCGTACAAGTCACCACGGTCCCGGCCGAGTTGGCCGTGCACCCCGGTGGCTGCGTCCCCGAGGCCGTCACCCCTGTCGGCAGCGTGACCGTCACCGTGACGTTCCCGGCCGCGTCGGCGGGCCCGTTGTTCTTCACGACGACCGGGATCGTCGTCGCCTGTCCCGGCGCGACCGTCCCGCCCGGGCCGCTCGGCGTCACGTCGTAGTCGGACTGCGCGACGATCGGCGGCGGCCCCGAAGTCGCCGTGTTGTTTGAGGAGTTGGGGTCGGGCGTGTCGGACACGGTGGTCGCCGTGTTCCCGATGTCGGAGCCGTTGCCCTTGTAGGAGGACGCGAGCTTGACGGTGATCGTCCAGGACTGGGTGGCGCCCGGCGCGAGCGAGGCTGTGGGGCCGCAGGTGACGCTCTGCCCGGACGCCGTGCAGCCCGAACCTGACTGGAACGTCACGTTGTCGGGCAGCGTGTCGGTCATGCGGACGTTCGTCGCCGTGGACGGCCCGTTGTTCGTGGTCGTCAGCGTGTACGTGTACGTCTGGCCCGGTGACACGTTCGCCGTGCTCGCCGTCTTCGTCGCGGCGAGGTCGGCGCGGGGTGCGGCCGGGGTCGTCGCCGTCGCGGAGCAACTCGCCCCGCAGGTCGTGTCGTTGACGCCGGGCGGCGGGGTGACGGTCGCCGTGTTGGTGAGGGCGGCGGTCGCGGAGGGCGAGGTGGTGCCGGTGACCGTGTAGGTGGCCGTGCCGTTCGCCGCGAGGGTCGCCGTCGTGTTCAGCGCGTTGCCGGTGCCCGAACTCGCCCCGCAGGAGCTGCCGTTGGACGCCGTGCAGGTCCAGGTGGTGCCGGTCAGGCCGGCCGGGACCGCGTCCGTGATCCGCGCGTTCGTCGCCGGGGCCGGGCCCGCGTTGGCGACGGTGACCGTGTAGGTGACGGGGTTGCCGGGGACGTACGGATTCGGCGAAGCCGTCTTCGTCACGCTCAGCTTGGTCTGGGTGACCCACTGGATGACGACGGCGCCGTTGCCGCCGCTCTTGGAGTCGCCGCCGCCCGCTCCGACGCCCGCCGGGTACTGCGCCGAGCCGGTACCGGCCGCCGCGCCGCCCGTGTTGTTCGCGGTCGGGCTGGAGCCGTTGACCGTCGAGGCACCCGTCACCCCCGCTCCGCCGATGTAGCCGGAACCGCCGCCGCCAGGGCCGTTGTACGCGGTCCTGGGGCCCATCAGCTGGCAGGAGCCGCCGCCACCGCCGAAGTAGCCGCCGCCACCACCGCCGCCGCCCTCGCCGCCCCGGCCTGCTACCGAGTTGAAGCCGTTGCCGCCGTACCACTGCCGTCCGGCCGTGTTCGCGGTGGCCGCGCACTGCGAGCCGCCGGTGCCGTTCGTGGCGGCCGTGCCGCCCGCGCTCTGCGTGCCGCCCTGGCCGGACAGCGCGGGCTGGCCGTCGCCGCCGCCGTTCGTGCCGCCGCCCGCGCCGGGGCGGGGGTTGTTGGTGTCCGCGCCCGGGGAGGCGCCGCCGCCACCGCCCGCGATCAGCAAGGGAGTTGAGAAGCTCGCGCCGTTCCACAGCGCCGACATGCCGCCGCCGCTGGCGCCGATCGCGCCCGCCGTCTGCGTCCAGCCGCCCGCGCCGCCGCCGCCGCCGGCGTAGTACGTCGAGTTGTCGCCTCCGCCGCCTGCGCCCCACAGCTGAACGTTCAGGCTGCTGACGCCGGGTGGGACGGAGAAGGTCTGGTCGGCGCCGGTGTAGCTGAAGAGGGTGCAGTTCGTGTAGGCGGGGGAGGGGGT
>NZ_LIRL01000251.1 GCF_001419795.1 Streptomyces niveiscabiei | reverse complement strand
TCGTCGCCGCCCGGGAAGTCGCCGTCGTCGAACTCCTCGCCGTGAGACTGGAGTTGGCCGGTTACCGGGTGGGGGTCGCCGGGAGCTTCGGGGAGAACGTAGCCCGGGTGGGGGAGGGGCGGTTCGAGCTGGCGGTGGTCGACCTGGGGCTGCCGGGGCTGCCGAGCAGCAAGGGGGCGGGGCGGCCGGCCGTACGGCGGTTACCGGTGCTGTACCTGCTGCCGCCCGACCGGCTGGAGGCGATCCTCCCGGAGCTGGACTCCGGGGAGAAGGACTACGTGACGACACCGATCCGGGTCGCCGAGGTCCTCGCCCGGATGCGGGTGCTCCTGCGCACCACGGACCGGGACCGGCGCGACGCGTCGCTCGGCTACGACGACCTGGTGCTGGACGACGACGGCTGCCGTGCCGTACGCGGGCACCGCGCCCTCGACCTCACCCCCGCCGAGTACCGCCTCCTGCGCCACTTCCTCGTCAACGCCCACCGCGTGCTGTCGAAGGAGCAGATCAGCCGGTTCGTGTGGGGCGACTTCCGCGAGGGCAACGCCATCGAGCAACTGGTCTCGCGGCTCAGGCGGAAACTCGACAGGGACGGCCCCCCGCTGCTGCACACCCGCCGGGGCTTCGGGTACTGGCTGGGCCGGGAGGAGAGCGAGGCGTGACCGGCCCCCGGACGTGATCCGCGCCACGTCAGCCCCCTGTCAGCTTCCTGACCGGGTCGAGTCAGCGCCTTCTGTTTGCCTGGGCCCACGGAACCCCCCCACTCCCGAGGAGAGCCATGGCAGACGCGCTCACCGCACCGGAATTCCCCATGCCGAGGTCGGGCAAGTGCCCCTTCGACCCGCCGCCCGCTCTGACGGAACTCCGCGAGAAGGGGCCGCTGACGAAGGTCAGGCTCTGGGACGGCAGCGAACCCTGGCTGGTCACGACGTACGCCGAGCAGCGCGCCCTGCTCGGGGACCCCAGGGTCAGCGCCGACCCGGACCACCCCGGCTACCCCACGAAGGCCTCGCCCGGCGCCGGGGACGGCAAGCTCAGCTTCATCATGATGGACGACCCGGAACACGCGCGGCTGCGCCGGATGGTGACCGGCCCGTTCGCGATCAGGAAGGTGGAGGCCCTGCGCCCCGCCGTACAGAAGATCACGGACGACCTGATCGACGGCCTCCTCGCCGGACCGAACCCCGTGGACCTCGTCGAGGCGTTCGCGCTGCCGCTGCCGTCACTGGTGATCTGCGAACTGCTCGGAGTGCCCTACGCGGACCACGACTTCTTCCAGGGCAACACGAAGACGATGGTCCTCCAGACAGCGACCCCGGAGGAGCGCACGCAGGCCGGTCGGGCGATCGGCGGCTACCTCGGCGCCCTCCTCGAACAGCGCGTCGCCGACCCCCGCGACGACCTGATCTCCGCCATCGCGGGCAGGATCACGGCCGGTGAACTCGACCACCGGCAGGCCACCGAGATGGCGTTGCTGCTCCTGATCGCGGGCCACGAGACGACCGCGAACATGATCGCCCTCGGCACCCTGGCCCTGCTCAGGAACCCCGGCCAACTCGCCCTCCTGCGCCAGAGCGACGACCCCAAGTTCGTCGCCGGGGCGGTCGAGGAACTGCTGAGGTACCTGCACATCACGCACCTCGGCCGGCGCCGGGCGGTCACCGAGGACATCGAGATCGCGGGCCGTACCGTCAAGGCGGGCGAGGGCCTGATCATGGCCAACGAGATCGGCAACCGCGACCCCGAGGCGTTCCCGGACCCGGACCGCCTCGACCTCACCCGCGACGCCCGCCGCCACGTCGCGTTCGGCTTCGGCGTCCATCAGTGCCTCGGCCAGCCGCTGGCCCGCATGGAACTCCAGGTCGTCTACAGCACCCTCTACCGACGCCTGCCCGCCCTGGAACTCGCGATCCCCTTCGAGGACGTCCGCTTCAAGGACGACGCGTTCGTGTACGGCGTCCACAGCCTCCCCGTCACCTGGTAACCCGCCAACTACCCAGAGAGCAACAGGAGATCACCGTGCAGGTGGAACTCGAAGCCGACAAGTGCGTGGCGTCCGGCCAGTGCGTCCTGGCCGCGATGGACGTCTTCGACCAGGACGACGACGGCATCGCCGTCCTCCTCGAAGCCGAACCCGCCGCCGACCAGCTCGACGACGTCCGCGAGGCCGTCGCCGTCTGTCCGGCAGCCGCCATCCGCCTCGTCGGGAAACCGCAAGTTACTTGAGTTACGCAACAATAGGGTAAAGTGGGGCGCATGCCGACCGAACCGCTCCCCGCCTCCGCCACCCCCGAGGTCATCGAGATCGAGCGGGCGCTCACCCGCATCACCTACCTGAGCACCCGCGCCCGCCAGCACGACCGGCTGATGGCCGTCGCGGGCGTCCCCCTCGACCGCGCGGCCGTCGCCCTGCTGCGCCAGGTCGCCGACTCCGACCCGCTGCGCCCCGGTGAACTGGCCCAGCGGCTCGGCGTCGAGGCGTCGCACGTCACGCGGACCGTCCAGCAGCTCCAGAAGTCCGGGTACGTCACCCGCGTACCGGACCCGCAGGACGGCCGCGCGCAGCGCATCCAGCTCACGGAGGCCGGGGAGGGGGCCGTCGGCCGGATCCGGGCGGCGAGCCAGCGCGGGATGCAGCTCGCGCTCCAGGACTGGACGCCGCAGGAGCTGGAACAGCTCGCCGGGCTCTTCCACCGGATGGTCGACGACTTCCTCGCGTACGCGGTCGAGGAGGACACCGAACCCGCCACGGCCTGACCGGAAGTGGTCAAGTAGCATCGCGCGCAACCCCACTTGAAGGAGGGACTGGCCATGAGCCGCGCCCCCGAGACCGGCGACGTCGTCGACGATTTCTCCCTGCCGGACGAGACCGGAACCGTCCGCAGCCTCACCGAGCTGCTCGCCGACGGCCCTGTCGTCCTCTTCTTCTACCCCGGCGCCCTGACGCCCGGCTGCACCGCCGAGGCCTGCCACTTCCGCGACCTCGCCGCCGAGTTCAAGGCGGTCGGCGCGCGCCCGGTCGGGATCAGCGGCGACACCGTCGACAAGCAGAACGAGTTCGTCGGCAAGCACACGCTGGGCATGCCGCTGCTGTCCGACGAGGACGGCACCGTACGGGAGAAGTTCGGCGTCAAGCGCGGGTTCGCGCTCATGGCCACCAAGCGGGTCACGTTCGTCATCGGGCAGGACCGCAGGATCCTGGAGGTCGTGCGCAGCGAGCTGCGGATGAACCAGCACGCGGACCGGGCGCTGGAGGTCCTGCGCGCCCGGGGTTGAGCCCCCGCCGCATTGCCCCCATTCTGGGACGTATGGAGCATCTCGTCGCTGCGGCGGTCATCGATGCCCGGGGCGTCGTGACGGGCTGGAGCGAGGGAGCCCGCGAGCTGACCGGGCGTACGGCGGGCGAGGCCGTGGGCCGGTTCGCGGCCGAGCTGCTCGGTGACGCGCTGCCGGGCGGCGGGCCCGTCGTCCTGCGGCACAAGGACGGCCACCCCGTCTCCGTCACCCTCACGTCCTGCCCGGTCCTCGGCCCCGGCGGCGAGCCCGCCGGGTTCGTCGTCACCGTCGTCCCCCCGCCGCCGCCCTCGCTCGGGGAGCTGGCCTTCCAGCAGGCGTCCATGTCGATGTCCGTGTTCGACACGCGGCAGCGGTACCTGCGGCTGAACTCGGTCGCCTGCCAGGTGATGGGCGTCGAGGAGGACGTACTCCTGGGGCGGCCGTTCCCGGAGACCGTCGAGGACGCCGAGCACAGCCAGGGCTTCAACTTCCACCTGCGCGAGGTCGCCGAGACCGGGCGGCCGGTGCACTACGAGAGCTACACCGGCGAGCCCTCCGGGAACCGGGAACACGCCTGGAACATCGAGATGTGGCCCGTGCACGACACCGGGGGCGAGCTGCGGGCCGTCGCGCTCGCCGCGTTCGACAGCAGCGAGCAGTACTGGGCCCGCCGCCGCCTCGCCCTCCTCAACGAGGCCGCCGCCTCCATCGGCACCACCCTCGACGTCGTGCGCACCGCAGAGGAGGTCGTCGCCCTCCTCGTCCCCCAGTACGCCGACTTCGCGAGCGTCGACCTCTTCGACTGGGTCCTCGGCTCCGACGAACCCCCGCGCATCCCCGAGAACCAGGTCGTCCTGCGGCGCGTCGCGCACGGCTCCGCCGCCGACGGCACCCCCGAGGCCGCCGTCCACCTCGGCGAGACCGACGCCTACCCGCCGTACAGCCCGCCCGCGAAGGCGCTGCGCGAGGGGCGGGCCGTGCTCAGCCAGGCCGGGGAGCCGGAGTTCGTGCGCTGGGTCGCCGAGCGCAACACCCGCTCACCCGAGGGACGGCCCCACCGGCAGGGCGTGCACTCGATGATGGCCGTGCCGCTGAGGGCACGCGGGACGACCCTCGGCGTCGCCGTCGCGATCCGCTTGGCGCACCCCGACGACTTCGGCGGCGACGACACCGTGTTCGCCGAGGAACTCGCCAGCCGCGCCGCCGTCTGCGTCGACAACGCGCGCCGCTTCGCCCGCGAACGCACCACCGCGCTCACCCTCCAGCACAGCCTCCTGCCGCGCGGCCTGCCCGGACAGGCGGCCGTCGAGGTCGCCCACCGGTACCTGCCGTCCGGCTCGACGGCCGGGATCGGCGGCGACTGGTTCGACGTCATCCCCCTGTCCGGCAGCCGGGTCGCGCTGGTCGTCGGCGACGTCGTCGGCCACGGCATCCCCTCCTCGGCGACCATGGGACGGCTCTGCACGGCCGTCCGCACCCTCGCCGACGTCGACCTGCCGCCGGACGAACTCCTCACCCACCTCGACGACCTCGTCACCCACCTCGCCACCTACGACGACGGCACCGCCGACGCCGCCGAACTCGGCGCGACCTGCCTGTACGCCGTGTACGACCCCGTCGCGCGCCGCCTCGCCCTCGCCGCCGCCGGACACCCGCCGCCCGCGCTCGTGCTGCCCGACGGGACGGTCCGCCTCGTCGAGACGAGCCCCGGGCCACCCCTCGGCGTCGGCGGGCACCCCTTCGAGGCGACCGAGATCGACCTCCCCGAGGGCGCGATCGTCGCCCTCTACACCGACGGCCTCATCGAGGGCCGCGACCGGGACATCGACCGGGCCAGCGCCGAGCTGTGCAGCGCGCTCACCGAGCCCGCCCCGACGCTGGACGCCCTGTGCGACACCGTCCTGAAGGCCGTCCTCCCCGAGGAACCCGGCGACGACGTCGCCCTGCTCCTCGCCCGCACCCGCGCGCTCGGCGCGGACCGGGTCGCGACCTGGGACGTCGTACCCGATCCCGCCCACGTCGCCGCGACCCGGCAGGCGGCGATGGAGCAACTCGCCGCCTGGGGGCTCGACGAGGCGTCCTTCGTCACGGAACTCGTCGTCAGTGAACTCGTCACCAACGCGATCCGGTACGGAGAGCCGCCCATCCAGCTGCGGCTCATCCGGGACCGGACGCTGATCTGCGAGGTGTCCGACGCGAGTTCGACCTCACCCCACCTGCGGCGGGCGCACGCCTTCGACGAGGGCGGGAGGGGGCTGCTGCTGGTCGCTCAGCTCACCCAGAGGTGGGGGAGCCGGCAGAACAGCCGGGGGAAGACGATCTGGGCCGAACAGGCGCTGTGACCCACCGTCAGGCGGTCACTGGAAGTCGCAGCCCGGGTTCGGGGCGTCCTCCGAGAACGGGGCGCCGTGCGGGAGGACGTACAGCGCCTTCAGCACGAGCGGCTTGTCGCCCAGGTTGCGGCCGATGTGCACATAGTTCGGGCCCTCCTGGATGACCTGGCCCTTCTGGTAGACGCCGTCCGAGTCGCACGTCGCGTCGAAGTGGCTCAGCGTGCCCTCCTCGACGAAGCCGTAGACCATGCCGTCGTGGAAGTGCCAGCCCGTCGACTGGCCCGGCGGGATCGTCAGCTCGCGCAGGACGTAGTCCTTGTCGCCGACCGTCTTCTGCGCGAGGAGCTTCGCCGTCACCCCCGGGCCCGGAGGCGTCGCCTGGGCGGCCGAGGTGGAGAGAGCGAGAGCCGCGACAGCGGCGGCGAGAACGGTACGCGTACGCATGGGGGAGCCTCCTGAGACGTCGTCGGGCGGGACGCTACCGCACGAGGATCAGCCCTCCGCGCCCGGCCTCCAGCCCAGCGCCGGGCCCAGGTGGGTCGCCATGTCCGTGAGGATCTGTACGTAGTCCTCGTGGTCGAAGGTGAAGGGCAGCGCGAAGGCGACCTCGTCGATCTCGCGGTAGGCGGCGTGCGCGTGGAGGCGCTCGGCGAGCTCGGACGAGGTGCCGACCAGGTCGGGCGCGAACATCATGCGGGCCGGGCCCTGCGGGGACGCCGTACGGGGGAGGCGCTTCGCCGCGTACTCCTCGTACTTCGCGCGCTGCGCCGGGGTCGCCGAGTCGGTGGGGATCACCACCAGGCCCTGCGAGACGCGGGCCGCGTCGCCGTCGGGGTGGGCGGCGCGGAAGGCGCGGATGTGGGAGAGCTGGACCTCGGCGAAGTCCTCGGACTCCTCCGCCTTGACGACGCTGCTGGTCAGGAAGTTCATGCCGTGCTCACCGGCCCAGCGCGCGGAACTCAGGCTGCCGCCGCCGTACCACATGCGCTTGCCCAGACCAGGGGAGTGCGGCTGGACGCGGTCCGAGAAGACTTCAAAACCCTGGACACCGCTGAAGTCGCTCGCGGACTTGCCGCGTACGAAGTCCAGGAGCCGCCGGACCCGCTCGTACGAGAAGTCCTCGGCGTCGGCCGTGTCCGGGTACAGGGCGTCTTTGACGTGCTCGAACTGCATCGGCGGGCCCACGCTCACCCCCGGGTTGAGCCGCCCGCCGGAGAGGAGGTCGACCGTCGCCCAGTCCTCGGCGAGCCGCAGCGGGTTCTCCCAGCCGAGCGGCGTCACGGCCGTACCGAGGTGGATACGGCTCGTGCGCTGCGTCGCGGCGGCGAGGACCGCGACGGGGGACGAGATGCCGTACTGGAGGTGGCGGTGGCGCAGCCACGCGCTGTCGAAGCCGAGCCGCTCGCCGAGTTCGATGATCTCCAGCGTCGACTCGTGGCCTGCGCGGGGGTCGTCCCCGTCGAACAGGCCGATGGTGAGGAAACCGAGCTTGCGCAGCGGGCGCGGGGTGGACGGCATGAGGCTCTCCAACGGTCACGGGACGTACGACCGTGCCAACCCGCGCCGCACCTCACGCATTCCGGCGCAGCGGGATGATCACCTCGTCCTCGACCGGCGGCTCGACCTCCTGCGCGAGGTTCCCGGTCGCCGCGAAACACCGGATGCGCACGGACTCCGGCGTGACGTCGAGGCGCAGGAAGCTCTTGAAGAACGGCGGGCTGTACGTCGCGGAACTCGGCGAGAAGAGCTGCGTGTAGATCTTCCGTACGGGGAGCCGGATGCGCCGGGGTTTCCCCGCGACGCCGAGCAGCGCGGCGACGATCCGTATCCGCCAGGTGATCCGCACCTCGGCGCCGGGCGCGCGGGCCGGGGTGATGCCCAGCCGCTCGGCGATCACCGCCGTCGCCTCGTCCTCGGTGAGCCGGAAGAACCGCTTCAGGCGCAGCCGCCGCCCGTACAGCCCCGCGTAGAACGCGAGCGAGTCGCCGCGCAGCGGGTAGGCCCGGAACTCGTCCTCCCCGACCCCCGCGACATCGACGCGCGGGATCGTGTGCGTGGCGTGCGTGAACGCGCCGCCGCCCCCGGAGACGACGTACTGGAGCGTCCGCCCGTCCGGGCAACGCACCGGATAGCGCTGGTAGTTGTGGATGTCGCCGCCTATCGCCGCGACGTACCCGTGCTCCGGCGCCCGCACGATCTCGTCGACCGTCCCGCCGCCCTCGATCACGCAGGGGTCGGACCGGCCGTCGACATACAGGGGCGACCCGGTGACGAGGATCTTCGGGCGCGGGCCCTGGGACACCTGCCGCAGCCACGCGCCCTGTTCGGCGTCGAGGGTGCCGAGAAGTCCCGTGTCTATCCCGACGATCCGGACCGGTCCGGCGTCGATCGCCCAGTACGGGCCCGGCTGGACGGCCTGTTGACCGGCCGCCGAACGCAACTCGCGGGCCTCGTCGAGCTGTTCGCCGTCCCCTGGGCGCGCCTCGTGCCACAGCAGCGACCTCAGCCACGCCTTCGTCAGCGCGCGGGGCTTCGGCTCGGCGGGCAGCGCCGGCGCGTCCCCGCAGAACACCCGCATGAACGCGCCGAGTCCCTCGTACCAGTCGTGGTTGCCGGGGACCGCGTAGATCGGGGCCGGGTAACTCGCGTACGGGCGGAAGAACTTGGTGCCGTAGTCGTCGGCGCTGCCCACGGGGTAGATGACGTCGCTCGCCACGACCGCGAACCGCGTGCCCTCGCTGACCTTCAGGAAACCGGGGACGACCGCGTACTGCGGGTCGTCGCCCTCGCCCGTGTCGCCGATGACCATGAACGAGAAGCGGTCCGGGTCGTCGCGGCGGATCACCTTGCCGGCGGGGGCCGCCTGCTGCGCGACCCAGCGGCTTCTCGTCCGGCCCGTGGGGTCTCCGAGCCAGGACGCCACCACCCCGTTGCGCGCCGCCCACAGAGTGCGCGGGTTCAGCCAGGAGATCTTCTCGGTCCGCTCCGGCATGAGCTGACGGTAGGCACCCGGGGCGGCCTCGCCCCAACCGGCGCCGGAGGCGGTATCGCGTGAGGAATCGGGCACGGGGGAACCGTAGCAATGGCCAGAACATGACGGGGAGTTGGGGATGTCCTGTGCGGGGGCGGGTCAGGACCTTTCGTGCGGGGTTTTCTCGCCCGCCTCCACTGCCACCGGGAGCTTGTTCTCCCTCGGCGGGAGGGGGCAGGTCGCCTGGTCCGTGTACGCGCAGGGCATGTTCGCCGCGCGGTTGAAGTCGACCGTGACGTGCCCCTGCGCGTCCGGTGCGGGGATCTGGAGGGCGCGGTTCGCCGCGTACGTCGTGACGCCGGAGGTCTCGTCCGTGAACAGGACCATCAGGGTGCCCGGGGTGCTGCCGTTGAACGCGGTCAGGCGGTGGACGGCGTCCTTCAGCTCGAACTCGACCTGGCCGGGGGAGTCGTACACGTGCTCCAGGCCCTCGACGGCCGCGCCCACGGTCACCTCGCGGGGCGTGTCGTAGGGCAGGAAGCGGCCCTGTACGGCCCAGGTCTCGTCGGGGGCGTACGTCGGGGTCTCGCGGTGGTTCGCGCGCAGGGCGTTGCCGGGGTGGCGGGGGCGCAGGATGTCGCTGCCGCCGCGCTTGCCGATCTCCAGTACGGCGTCCCCGGCGCCGACGTACACGCTCGCCCGTTCGGCGATGACGCCGAAGGAGTGCCGGCCCCTGATGGTCTCGCCGTCCAGGGTCAGTTCCTCGCCCTCGGCCAGCTCCACGACCACGCCCTCGTCGTCACTGGACCACACGCCCGGCGCGTCCTCGAACCGCTCCGGTTCGGGGGAGAGCCAGCGCAGGCTGCTGATCGCCAGGAAGCCGTGCGGGGACGTGAGGACCTCCTCCCTCGTCCGGTGCCACTTCTCCCACTCCGCGACGAAACCGCTGCTCATGTGTGCGCTCCCTGCTGGGCTCGTGCCGTCGCCCCTGCCAACCGCGCCGCCCGGCGGGTCATTCCCGGGGCCCGTACAGGGCGGAGCGTGCCCCGGTGACCAGCGCCCAGTACCGGTCGCCGTAGGACCAGTGCCACCACTCGGTGGGGTAGTTCACGAGCCCGGCCCGGCTCAGGGCCTCGCCCAGGACACGCCGGTTCTCGCGGGCGGCGGGGGTGATGCCGGGGGCGCGCGTGTAGCAGGCGCCGTCGCTTTCCTCGGGGCTCGCGTTCATGCGGGTGCCCATGTCGAGTTCCTCGCCGTCGGCTGCGACGAGGGTGAGATCCACGGCGGCTCCCGCGCTGTGCGGGGCGATCTCGGGCGGCGAGACGTAGCGGCTCGCGGCGGTGTGGACGCGGGCCGGGGACCAGTCGGGGTGCGCGGCCCGCAGATCCGCGGCGTACCCCTCGAAGTACTCGCGCTGGAGCGCGGGCGGGCGGTAGCCCTCGACGAAGAGGAGGCGCAGGCCGTCCGGGAGGTGCTGCTGGGCCGTGAGGAGACGGGCGAGGACGCCTGCCCGGAGGCGGGCGTACGCGCCGGTGGCGTCGGCCTTGAGGGGGGCCGTGTGCAGGGTGCCGCGTACGTCCACGAGGGGTTCGGCGCAGTCCTGCACGGGGATCGCCGCGACCCTGGGGTCCGCCATGAGGATGATCTCGGTCATGGGATCAGCATGCCCGGCCGACAGGTCTTCCCGGCCTCTGTGCGGGTCCCTCAGCCGCCGCTGCGTGTCCGTTCCTTCTGCCATGCCGTGGGGCGGTTGAAGGCGTCGGGGGCGGTGGGGGCGGATTTGTGCTGGTGTACGGGGCGGTTCCACTCGCCGTCGCCGAGGACCAGCAGGGGGTCGAACATGACGACGATCCCCGCGAGGAAGAGGAAGATCACCGGGCCGATCAGCATGGGGAGGAGGAGCGAGGTTGGGGAGTCGCCGGCCCATGACGCGGTCGTCCCGTGGATGTGGACGCTGACGGCGGCCATCCCGGTGTAGTGCATGCCGGAGACGGCGACCCCCATCACGAGGCTCGCGCCGAGGCTGGGCAGGAAGCCCCGGATGGAGACGGCCGCCCACAGCGCGGCGGTGGCCGCGCCGATGGCGATCAGGACGGACAGGGCGACGATCAACGGGTCGTAGTCGATACGGCCGTTGAGGTGCATGGCCGCCATGCCGAGGTAGTGCATCGCGGCGACCCCGAGGCCGGTCACCACGCCCGCGGACAGCAGCGTGCGCGGGCTCGCCCCCCGGTAGCCGACGATGAACACGCCGATGCCGACGACCACGACGGCGACGGCGAGGCTCAGGACGGTGAGCCCGACGTGGTAGCCGACGCGGGTCTCCACGACCCGGAACCCGATCATCGCGATGAAGTGCATCGTCCAGATCCCGCATCCGATGGACGCCGCACCGAGTGCGAGCCACCCCGGTTTCCAGGACTGTGTGTTGAGCAGTGAGCGGACAATGCACCGCAGTCCCAGAGCGGCCCCGAGACACGCCATCACATAAGCCGCGATCGGCGTCACCGCCCCGTAGCGGAACCCGTCGACAGTGCCTTCCATAGGCCAACTCCCCCCAGAGCAAAGGCTGTGCGTGTCCGAAGGTTTACGTCCAGGGGGATGGCCAAGGCAAGTTGAACCGACCAGTAGTGGGTTATCTCTCGAATACTGAGCCGCATTACTGGTCGCAGTCAGGCTATTTCGGTCTTCCGTATTCCGGTTGGCATATTCATACGGCAACGAGTGCCGATTATTGAGACTTCAAAGGTAATTCTTCGCGGGGGTTCAGGCGAAGGTGCGGCCCAGGAGGTCGAGCAGCGCGGCCCAGTGCCGCTCGTCGCCCGCCTGGTCGTACGACGCCATGTCGGCCTGCGTGTAGCCGTGGAAGGCGCCCTCGTAGACCTCGGTGCGGTGGCGGACGCCGGCCTCGGTGAGCGCGTCCTCCAGGGTCCGCACCGCCTCCGGGGGCATCGAACTGTCCTGGTCGGCGTGGCCGAAGTACACCTCGGCCGTGATGTTCCCGGCGAGCAGGTGCGGGCTGTCGGGGCCGTCGGTGACCAGGCCGCCGCCGTGGAAGCCGCCCGCCGCCGCGACCCGGTCCGGGTGGGTGCCCGCGGTCAGCAGCGCGAGCCGGGCGCCCATGCAGTAACCGGTCAGGCCCACGGGGCGGCCGACGACCGCCGGGTTCCCGGCCAGCCAGGTCAGGTAGGCGTCCGCGTCCTTCATCGCCAGCGCGGGGGTGAGGGACTGCATGACCGGCCAGATCTTCTCGAAGATCTCCGGGCGGGCCTGCGGGTCGATGAACTCGGGGAGGTCGAAGACCGGCGTACGGCCGTGCCGGTAGAACACGTTCGGGACCAGCACGGCGTACCCCTCGCCCGCGAGCCGGTCCGCCATGCCCTTCAGGTGCGGACGCAGCCCGAACGCGTCCTGGTAGAACAGCACGGCCGGGTGCGGGCCGCCCTCGGCCGGGTGGACGAAGTAGGCGTCGGCGACGCCGTCCTCGGTGGTGATGTCGACCGACGTTCCGTGTGTTGCGTGTACAGAGGTCATGCCGACAGCGTTGCATGTTTCAACCAACGGCCCGGACGGCGCCCCTCGCCTCATGAACCGCCCTTTACTCGAACCGCGACGCGTCCCCCGCCCCGTACCGCACGATCTGCGCCTCGCCCTCCGAGAAGTCCACCACCGTCGTCGGCTCGGTCCCGCACTCCCCGGAGTCCAGCACCCCGTCCAGGACGTGGTCCAGCTCGTCCTTGATCTGCCAGCCCTGCGTCATCGGCTCGTCCTCGCCCGGCAGCAGCAGCGTGCTGGACAGCAGCGGCTCGCCCAGCTCCGCCAGCAGCGCCTGGGTGACCGTGTGGTCCGGGATGCGCACGCCCACCGTCTTCTTCTTGGGGTGCTGGAGCATCCGGGGCACCTCGCGGGTCGCCGGCAGGATGAAGGTGTAACTCCCGGGCGTGGACGCCTTGACGGCCCGGAACACGTTGTTGTCGATCTGCACGAACTGGCCGAGCTGCGCGAAGTCCTGGCACACCAGCGTGAAGTGGTGCCGGTCGTCCAGCTTGCGGATCGACCGGATCCGGTCGGTGCCCTCCTTGCTGCCGAGCTTGCAGCCCAGTGCGTAGCAGGAGTCCGTGGGGTACGCGATCAGGGCGCCGCCCCGCACGGCGTCCGCGATCTGCGCGATGGTGCGCGGCTGGGGGTTGTCGGGGTGCACGTCGTAGTACTTCGCCATGGGGTGACCCTATGCCGCCCTCGCCCCCGGCGCCGACGCGCGGACCCGTGTAACGTCCCAGGTCGGCGAGAAGGAGGGCATGCGCATGGCGGCCGGGGACGAGGGCGGCATCCGGTGGGCCGAGGAACTCCTCGCCCTGCTCAGGCCCACCGCCGGGCACGGCGTCGAAGGGCTCGTGCACTGGCTGGCCCGCACCCTGGACGCCGAGGTCTCGCTGTGCGACGACACCGGCACCCCCGCCGCCGGAACCCCCCTGCCGCTGGACGGCACGCCCGCCGCCGACGTCCTCGGCGGACGCATCGCCGCCGCCTCCTGGGAGGGCGACGGACGGTACCTGCGCCTCGTCAGGGTCGTCCGGCCCGGGCCCGCGCACCCCTGGCTCCTCGCCGTCGCCCGCCGGGCCCCCTTCGACCCGCGCGCCTCCGACGTCGTCGCCCACACCGCCGCCGTCCTCGAAGCCGTCCTGCGCACCCGCGAGGCCGACGCCACCGAACGGCGGCTGCGGCGGGCGGCGGCCGATCTGCGGCTCGCGATCCTCCAGCTGCTGATGGTCGAGGACACCGTCGCCGCGCGCCGGGTCGCCGCGGGCCTGTGGCCGGGGCTCCTGGACGTCGAGACCGCCCGCGTCTACATCGCCGAGTCCACCGTCGAGGACCGCGACCAGCTCGCCGAGGACATCCTCACCGCCACCCGCGACGCGGCCCTCGTCGTCCGCTGCCCGGCGATGGACCCGCAGGTCATCGTCGTCGTCCCCGACGAGAGCGCCGACGCGAGCCTGCGCGCCCTGCCCGCCGGCCGCCCCGGCACCTACCTCGGCGGCAGCGTCCCGCACGACCTCGCCCGCACCGCCGTCGCGTACGGGCAGGCCGCCAGCGCTCTCGCCGTCGCCCGCTTCCACCCCGACCGCACCGCGATCTACACCGAACGCACCCACCCGCGCCGCCTGATGGACCCCCAGGACCTCAACGCGTGGGCCCTGGACCTGCTGAGCCCCCTCGACCGCCTCCCGCACCACGTGCGCGCGGAACTCGTCGCCACCACCCGCCTCGGCCTGGAGTTCACCGCCGTACGCGCCGCCCGCATCCTCGGCGTCAGCCGCAACACCGTGCGCGCCCGCATGGAACGCGTCGAGTCCCTCATCGGCACCGACCTCTCCGACCTGCCCTCCCGCGCCGCCCTGCACCTCGCCCTCGCCCACCGCGACGCACCCGTGCACCCCGCGCCCCCGGCGACCCTGGACGACCTCCTCACC
>NZ_LIRL01000250.1 GCF_001419795.1 Streptomyces niveiscabiei | reverse complement strand
GTGCCGATGACGGCGACGTCCTCGGCCTCGTCGACGGGGACGTCGCCGTCATCGGCACGGACGTCACCGACACCGCCCGCAAGGTCCTCGACCGGATGCTCTCGGCGGGCGGCGAACTCGTCACCCTCGTCCTCGGCGACGACGCCCCCGACACGATCGCCGACCAGCTGGAGGCGCGCGTACGGGAGGCGTACCTGGCGGTCGACACGGTGGTGTACCGGGGTGGCCGCCAGGGTTCGCTGCTGCTGATCGGCGTCGAGTAAGAGGCTTCCAGCGGGGAGGCTCAGCTCCCTTCGCGCACCCCCTGGAGCAACTGCTCCGCCTCCGTACGACGGGACGCCGCCGTATCGTCGTCCGGAGCGGGACCGTACGCGGCCAGCACCCCCCGCGCGCGGGCGGCGGCGTCCTGCGGGCGCCCCAGGTCCGCTTCCAGCCAGCCGGCGGCCAGCTCGGCGGACGTGCGCGCGTGCAGGGCGTCGTCCGCGAGGGACGCGAAGACGGCGACCGCGTCGGAGATCTGCGCGAGGGCCTCCTCCAGAGCCGCGCGGATCGAGTCGTCGTCCGCGTCCTCGGCGGCCGAGCGCGCCAGCAGGTCGCCGAACTGGCGGTGCGTGTGGCCCAGTTCCACGACCAGCCGGCGGCGCTGCTCCTCGTCGTCCGGCGGGTCGAGGGCGTCCAGCGCGTCCGCGCACTCCGTGACCGCCGCCGTCATCAGCTCGCGCGCGCTGGCGACGCCGTCGTCCGTGCGCAGCGCCAGCCACGCGCGGGCGCGCAGGGCCCGCACCAGGCCGTGCACGTTCCCGAGGTCCCGCCACAGCTCACCCGCGCGCGCGTACGCCTGATCGGCCTCCGGGAGCAGCTCCGCCTGGCTCAGCGACTCCGCCGCCAGGTGCGCCAGCGTCGCGTGGTCGTGCTGCTCCGGCCAGTGCCGGGCGATCTCGGCGGCCTGGAGCCGGCGCTCGGCCGCCGCCCGGTGCTCGCCGAGCTCGCTCAGGCAGTCGCCGAGCCACCACTTCGTCTGGACGACCGTCCCGTCCCCGTGCGTCTCCGCCGTCAGGTCCGCGAGCGCCGACTCCAGGACCTCCGCGGCCTCCGCCCACCGGCCCTGCCGGACCAGGTGACCGCCCAGCTGGTGCCGGGCCCACGCGCCGAACGTCGGGCCCTCGCCGGCCTCGTCGGCCCAGTGCGCGGCCTCCAAGGCGTGCTCAGCGGCCTCCTCGGCCTCTCCCCGGCCCCCGACGACCTCCGCGAGCTGGAGATGCAGCTGAGCCCGTCCCACGGGCTCCAGGACCGGCCCACCGTGCTCCAGGGCCGCCCGCAGCGCCCGCTCGGCCTGCGTCATGTCACCCAGGTGGTGCGCGAGGGACGCGAGCCGCGCCTCGTACTCCACCGCGAACCACGGCAGCCCGGCCGCCACGAACTCCGCCGACGCCCGCGCGAACAGCTGCGCCGCCCCCTCCGGGTCCCCGCCCAGGGCCGCCAGCTCGGCGAGCATCGCATGGGCCTCCGCCACGCGCGCGTGCAGCCGTACGTCGTCCCCCGCGCGCCCGCCGACCAGCGCGAGCACCTCCCGCACGGCCGCCTCGGCGACCGGGAACACATCGTCCCCGGCGTCCTCCTCGTGCGCGCACCGCATCAGGATCCGCGCCCTGCTCATCAGCACCCCGGCCACCTGCCGCACCCCGGTGCCGTCCTCGGCGTACAGGGCCAGCACCCGGTCGTAGGGCTCCTCGACGGCCGCGAGGGCCTCCTCGACGTCACCGGCGAGCGCCCGCACGTACGCCCCGCGCGCGCGGGCCGCCAGGGACTCGCCCGGGTCGTCCGCCTCCGCGTACCAGCGGGCCGCCTCCTCGAAGGACTCCAGCCCCTCGGCGCCGCGCGCCATGCCCTCGTGCTCGGCCAGCTCCGCGCGGTCGCGGGGCGTCAGCTCGGCGTCCCCGGCGGCCTCGCCGACCGCCACCCACGCCTCCACCGCGTGCGGCTGGAGCGTGTCCGACTGGCGGCGGGCCTCCGCGAGCAGCGCCGCGAGATCCGGCTCACCGTCCGGCGCCGCCCGCTCGGCCACGCGCGGCGCGGGCACCGGCGCCGACACCGGCGGGCGCGCGCCGCGCACCCCCAGCGGCAGCCGGTCCGTCAGCGGCTCCTGCGCCATCCGCGCGCGGGCCCGGTCCGACACGTGCGTACTGCCGTTGCGGGCGTCGAACTCGCCGGCCAGCCGCAGCGCCTCCGCGCGCGCGTGGGACGCCAGCTCCGCCGCCGTCCACTCCCGGCCCGCCGGACCCGGCACCTGCTGCCCGCCCAGACCGAGACCGGCCAGCCGGTCCGTCAGGAGGGTCACCACGCTCAGGAAGTCCAGCTTGCTGCGCGGATGACCGTCGTCCGTGAAGTACGCGGGACGCTCCGCCAGCAGCTCCAGCGCGCGCGCCTCGTTGCCGGTCAGCGCGCAGAACTCGACATGGTCCGCGTACGCGCCCCGCATCGACTCCATCGACCGCACCAGCCGGAAACCCCGCAGGTGGTTCGCGCGCGCCTCGTCCAGCCTGCCCAGGCGCAGCAGCGGGATCAGGGACGACGCCAGGACCGTGTGCGGCTCGTGCGCGCACGTGTACTCGCCGTCCAGGACCGGCGCCCACAGACGCAGCGCCTCCTCGTCGCGCCCGCACTCCGCATGCCACCAGCCCTGCCCGTGCAGCTCGCACGCGTGACAGTCCGCCATCTGGTCGCGGTCCGCCGCCATCCACGCCGTGAACGCCCGCTCCGCGCGCGCCAGATCACCGATGTGCGCGGCGACACTGAACTCCGCGCTGCGCACCGCCCGCTCCGAGTGCCCCGCCAGCCGGTAGCGGTGCTCCATCTCGCCGAGCCACTTCTCCACCGACGCCAGCGGGATGTGCGGCTGGTCCAGCATCCCCGCCGACATCCACTTGAAGACCCAGTGCAGCGAATGCGCCTCGTACTCGTCGAAGTCCTCCGGACGCTCGTCCCACATGCGCAGCAGCCGCGCGAACGGGACGAACATCTTCGCCTTCTCGGAGCTGTAGTTGTAGACCTTCAGCTGATGCCCGAGCGCCTCCACCACCGCCAGCGGGATCCCCAGCTTCTCCGCCTCGCCCAGCAGGTGTTCCGCGCGCGCGTTGCGCGCCGGGCCCTCCGGCTCCTCGCCGTTGAGCGCCATCGCGTGGCGCAGCGCGTCGAAGTCCTCGATCTCACTCATTCCTGCCACCCTCACCCTGCGTCGCCCACTCCAGCAGACCGATGAACGACCGGTTCAGCAAGGCCGAATCCGCCGGCCGCAGCGGACGCTGCGCCATCAGCAGCGCCTGCCCGTACAACGACTCCGTCGCCGTCCCGATCAGCTCCGGGTCCGTCAGGGAACTGATCCGCCGGATCAGCGCGTTGTGATGGTTGAGCACCAGCCGCGCGCGCGGAGCACCGCCCCGCAGCGAACCCAGGATGCCCGCCCACAGGTCGTCCGCCTGCTCCTCGGCGTCCGCGCGCGCCTGCTCGTGCCGCGCCTGCCGGTCGTCCAGATGCAGCGCCGGCACCGACAGCGGATGGAACGCCCGCAGCACCACGTCGCACCCCAGCGGGTCCAGCGTCGCCCGCGCCGCCGCCAGGAACCCCGCGAGCGCCAGCTCCTCCGCCGTGTCCACGGCGTCCAGATGAGCTGTCACCGTGTCCGCGTCCAGCTCCGCCACCGACGTGCCCGGACGCACCGACGGCAGCGCCTCGACCAGCTCGCTGTCGTACGTGTAACCGCCGTTGATCACACCGATGCCCTGCGCCGAGGCGATCGGGGCGACCTGGCGGTACTCCTCGACCGTGCGCGTGAAGTGCACCACCGGGTGGCGCTGCGCGAACTCCTCCAGCGACAGGCGGCCGTCCGTCGTCTCGAACGGCAGCCACGGCAGCATCGTCCGCAGCATCTCCGGGTCGTGCCGCGCCAGCGACTTCACGCCCAGGTGATGCACCGCCAAGAACGCCGACAGACGCTCAGGATCGCCCGCCGCGAGACCCGTCAGCCACGCCCTGATCCGCTCCCCGAGCGCCTCCCGGACGGCCGCCAGCGTCTCGTCCTCGTACAGCGCCTCGCGCGACGCCGTGGGCCGCAGCGAGTCCGTGTCCAGGACGCAGCGCACGAAGAACGCCCAGTCCGGCAGCAGCTGTTCGGCCCGCTCCGTCAGCAGCATCCCCTTCAGGTGCACCCGGTGCGTCGCCCGCTGCGCCGGGGACACCGCCGCCGGCAGCACGTACGCCACGCCCCGGATGCCCGCCAGCGGCACCGACAGCTCGATCGAGTCCAGCGGCGTGAACCCGAACAGGCCGTGGCAGTGCCGCGCCAGCGCCACCCGCCGGTTCGCCGGGGACGGGTACGCGCGGTCCCAGGGCGCCGGCAGGTCCGTGACCGCCTCCTCGCCCACCCGCACGTCGTACGGCAGCAGCGAGCCGAAGTCCTTCGCCAGCGCCAGCACGCGCGCCTCGGACAGCCACTCCGACGCGCCCGCGCGCGCCTGGAGGTACACCGTCGTCCCCGGCTCCAGGCGCGCCTCGTCCGGGAGCGTGCGCACGGAGTACGAGCCGTCGTCGCGCGCCGTCCACTCCACCGGACGCGCCCCCGGCGTGCGCGCGCTCCGGGAGACCACGCGGATTCTCTCGGCGACCACGAAACAGGCCAGCAGGCCGATCCCGAACTGGCCGAGGAAGTCCGAACGCGCCTCCTGGAGAGTGTCGGAACGCTTCGAGCTGCGCCCGATCGTCGCCAGCAGACTGTGCACGTCGGACTCGGTCAGACCGACGCCGGAGTCCTCCACGCGCAGGCCGGAACCGTCCGTGAACAGGCGCACCCGCGCGGGAGCGTCCGGGTCCAGCGCACGGCGCGCGGTGATCGCGTCCACCGCGTTCTGGAGCAGTTCGCGCAGGTAGACCTTCGGACTGGAGTAGAGGTGATGGGAGAGCAGGTCCACCAGACCACGCAGGTCGACCTGGAACGTGTGAGGTGACTGGGATGCCTGGGATGACTTCGAGGTCTGGGAGTCCATCGTCGCTGCGCCGTTGGGGGGTGAGCGTCGGCGCGGGGTCGGGCGGTCCCGGACTGGGGCGGTGACCGCGGAAGGGATGGCGTGAGGCGCGACATACTAGGGCCCAAGCGACGCGGCTGACCAGGGGTTTCAGGACATGTCTAGGGGATTGTCAGTGGCGTGGTGTGCAATGGATCTCGTGCCCGCACTGGAAGAACCGCTCAAAAAAGTGCTCGGCCCCGCCACCGCGAAGGTGATGGCCGAGCACCTCGGCCTGCACACGGTCGGCGACCTCCTGCACCACTATCCGCGCAGATACGAGGAGCGCGGACAGCTCACCCACCTCGCCGACCTGCCCATGGACGAGCACGTGACGGTCGTCGCGATGGTCGCCGACGCCCGGCTGCACACGTTCGCTTCCTCCAAAGCCCCCCGGGGCAAGGGACAACGACTGGAAGTCACCATCACCGACGGCAGCGGGCGCCTCCAGCTCGTCTTCTTCGGCAACGGCGTGCACAAACCCCACAAGGACCTCCTCCCCGGCACCCGCGCGATGTTCTCCGGCAAGGTGTCCGTCTTCAACCGCCGCCTCCAGCTCGCGCACCCCGCCTACCAGCTCCTCAAGGGCGACGACACCGAGGCGGGCGAATCGGTGGAGACCTGGGCGGGCGCCCTGATCCCGCTCTACCCCGCCACCGCCAAACTGGAGTCCTGGAAGCTCGCCAAGGCGATCCAGACGGTCCTGCCCACGGCCCAGGACGCCCTGGACCCCCTCCCCGCCTCCCTCCGCGAGGGCCGCGGCCTCGTCTCCCTCCCCGAGGCCCTCCTCAAGATCCACCGCCCCCACACCAAGGCGGACATCGCCGACGCCCGCGCCTGCCTCAAGTGGGACGAGGCGTTCGTCCTCCAAGTGGCCCTCGCC
>NZ_LIRL01000025.1 GCF_001419795.1 Streptomyces niveiscabiei | reverse complement strand
GGCGCCGCGGCGCCCGCGTTCGCGCACAGCACCGCCGACCTCACGCCCACCAGCCTCACCGGCGCGGTGAACACGCTCACCTCGGGGAACCTCACCGCGAAGGACGTGATGCCGCTCCAGCACCAGTCCGACGCGCTCAACACCGAGAACGAGAGCTCCCCGCTCAACACCGTCAAGGGCGCGACCGGCGCGCTCAACCAGCACAACCCGCTGCTGGGCGGCCTGCCGTTGCAGGGCTGAGCGCCGTACCGAAGGCCGGTCCCGGCACGCACGGGACCGGCCTCGCGCGTCACCGGACCCCTACGACCCGGCTCGCGCGCCGCCGCCCCGCCCGCCGGCCGGCTCCCGCGTCGACCTGGAACCCCGCCCGTCCCTCGTACGGGTGGCGCGCCCACCCCGCGTCCTCCGCTCGGGTGAGGACGCGTTCTGACGGGGCGTCGGCCGCCGCTATGGTCGCGCGGTGACCTCAACTAGCGAAACCCGCCCCTTCCGTGTCGCCGACCTCGGCACCCTGGTCGTGATGCCGTGGAGCGGCGAGGCCCCCGACGGCAGTGACATGCCCTACCTGCTCGCCTACTCCCTCGGTGACGCGGCCGACGGGCCCGAGGTGACCGCGAGCGCCATCGAGCGGCTCCTGACCGACAACGGCCTGCCCGTTGGCGGCGACCTCGTCGACGGGACCGAGCGGCCCAGCCTGCCGGTCAGCCTGCTGGTCGAGTCCGGCCAGGCCGTGCTGAACATGCCGAGCCTCAACGCGCAGTGCGTGCCGCCGCCGGAGTGGCTGGCCGCCGTCGAGCACCGGGGGTACGCCTACCTCGTGTTCACCACCCGCCCCTGGCCCGAGGCCGAGCCGGGCAAGCCCGTCGAACTGGAGGCGCTGGCCGCGTTCGCCGGAGCCGACGAGACGCTGAACGCTGCGGCCCACATCGTGCTGCCGGCCCGCAGCTTGCGATAACGCTTTCCGGCGTTTCCGAAGCGGACGGGGTGTCACCCATGCGAGTGACACCCCGTCCGCTTTAGTCGTTCGATTCCCGCGTCCGGGGGAATTGTCGACCGGCCTCGTTTCCCGGGTGTCCGCCCCGCTCGTTACCCCGTACGCAGAGCGCGTCCCCCGACATCCGAAAGGCCCTGACCCGAGATGAAGTCGACCACCCGAGGAACCCTCGCCGCCGTGCTGCTGGCCGCCGCCGCAGGTGCCGCCGCCGCGACCCCCGCCGCCGCGGCCGAGACGGTCCCCGTGCCCGTCCCGCTGGACGGCGCCGAGACGGCGCTGGGCATGGAGCTGCCGAAGGTCGGCGGCGAGCTCCCGCTCCCGATGCCGGGCGCCCCCGACGGCCCCCGGTACGTCGAGGGCAGCCTCGTCCCGGACCGCGCGCTCCCCCAGCTCCCGGTCGGCGCGGGCCTGCCCGGCCTCGGACTGCGTACGCCGCTCCCGCGCGCCCTCGGCGACGAGTTCGACCACGTCGGCCTCGACGCCCCCGCGAACGACGTCCGCGCGCTCGGCCCCGGCGCCACCCTCGACCTCCCCCTCACCCCGCCGAACCCCGACAACTTCGGCCTCCCGGAGCCGAAGCTGCCCGCGGCCGGCATCGTCACCCCGGTCCTCCAGGCCGTCCCGGCGGCCGACCTGGGCCTGGGAGAGGGCCTGTAGCAACCGGTTGCACAACGGCGGCTTCCTACGGCGGCCCGGGGCGGTGGACGGCCCCGGGCCGCCGTACGCGGGAAGCTCTTCCGTGACTCCCCGCGCCCCTTCGCGGTTACCGCTGTGACAAACGGAACCGGAAGAGGGAGTCGAACATGGCGGTCGTCGGTGTGGGCGGGGGTTCGGTGGCGGTGGCGAGACCCGGGCGGCGGGCGCTGCTGCGCGGCCTGATCGGGGTGGGCGCGGTCGCCGCCGTCACCCCGCTGCTCGTCGCCTCGCGCGGCTTCAGGAACGTGGACCCCGGGCCCGGGTTCGACGAGATGTACCGGGGGCGGCACCTCCAGGGCATGCCGGCACAGACCGGCCGCTCGGGCGAGGACTCCTGGCAAGTCACCGTCGACGGACGGCCGTTGCACCTCATGCGCCGCGCCGATGGCACCTGGCTGAGCATGGTCGACCACTACGGCTCGTACGACACCCCGCTGGAGGCCGCGCGCGCCGCCGTCGACGAACTCAGCCCCGGAGAACAGCTCAAGGAACAGGCGGGGGGACACCATGGCCTACACGCGTAAAGACGTCAGCACCCTCACGGCGGCCGAACGAAAACGCTTCGTGAAGGCGCTCCTGGAGGTCAAACGCCGGGGCGAGTACGACGAGTTCGTGCGCATGCACATCGACTTCTACGTCTCCGACGGCGAGGACGGCCTCCGTACGGCTCACATGGCGCCCTCCTTCCTGCCCTGGCACCGGCGCTTCCTGCTGGAGCTGGAGCGGGCGCTGCGCAAGGTCGACGACTCGGTGACCGTGCCGTACTGGGACTGGACGCGCGACCGCACCGCCAGGTCGGCGCCCTGGACGGCGGATCTGCTCGGCGGCAACGGCCGTCCCGGCGACCGGCAGGTGACGACGGGGCCGTTCGCGTACGGGTCCGGCCACTGGACGCTCCGCGAGAACATCACCGACGAGGACTTCCTCACGCGCGACCTCGGGCGGGCCCGTGACCCCATCGAACTGCCCACCAAGGACGAGCTGGAGTGGGCGATGTCGGACCCCGTCTACGACACCTCGCCCTGGGACTCGACGGTCACCAAGGGGTTCCGCAACAAGCTGGAGGGCTGGGGGACCGGGCGCGGAAGCGTCTCCTGGCGCAACCACAACCGCGTGCACCGCTGGGTCGGCGGCGTGATGCTGGGCGGCGCCTCCGTCAACGACCCGGTGTTCTGGCTGCACCACGCCTTCATCGACCTGCTCTGGTACCGCTGGCAGAAGCGGCACGCGCAGCACCGGTATCTCCCCGCGAAACAGCCCGACTTGGGAGACCGGCAGCGGGGGCGGATCGTCGCGCGCGGCGAGAAGCTGCCGCCGTGGGACATGACGCCGGACCAGTTGGAGGACGTCAGCCGCATCTACCGGTACGCGTAAGGTAGTTCGCCAACTCTGGCTCAGGGGAGGCGAGTTGAGGACACGGGAGAACCCCGGCGCTCGGAGGTGCCGGGGTTCTCGCGCGCAGGTACGGGAGGTGACGGAGCGTCAGCCGCCGTAGCCGCCGCCGTAGCCACCACCGTGCTTCGGGCCGCCGTGGCCGTCGTTCACGCAGGTGTTGCCGAAGGCCGGGTTCAGCAGACCGATCACGTTCACGGTGTTGCCGCACACGTTCACCGGGACGTGCACGGGGACCTGGATGACGTTGCCGGACAGGACGCCGGGGGAACCCACGGCGGCACCCTGCGCACCGGCGTCGGCGACGGCGAGGCCCGCGCCCGCGAGAACGAGACCGCCCGTGGCGGCTGCGGCGGCGACGACCTTCTTGATCATGTGTATTTCCTCCTGGTCGGTAAGCGGCCCAAGGGGCGGGCCGCATGACCTGTAACGAGGAGGGCCAATTGGGGCTACGAGCGTATGGTCGGATTCACTCGTCCGAGGGAGACCGAACAGGCGCGCGACCTTGTCAGGACGCGTCGATGAACCGGTCCAGGACGCGCACCCCGAACCGGAGCCCGTCGACCGGCACCCGCTCGTCGACGCCGTGGAACATGCCCGCGAAGTCCAGCTCCGGCGGCAGCTTCAGCGGCGCGAAGCCGAAGCCGCGGATGCCGAGGTCGTCGAAGGACTTGGCGTCGGTGCCGCCGGAGAGCATGTAGGGGACGGCCTTGGCGGTGGGGTCCTCGGCGAGCAGCGCGGCGGACATCGCGTCGACGAGCGCCCCGTCGAAGGACGTCTCCAGCGCCTTGTCGGAGTGGACGTCCTCGCGGCGTACGCGGGGGCCGAGGAGGCGGTCGAGGTCGGTGAGGAACTCCTCCTCGTGGCCGGGCAGGAAGCGGCCGTCGAGGTGCGCGGTGGCCTCGCCGGGAATGACGTTGACCTTGTAGCCGGCGCCGAGCTGGGTGGGGTTGGCGGTGTTGCTGAGGGTCGCGCCGATCAGCTTGGCGATGCCGCCGAGGCGGGCGAGGGTGGCCTCCATGTCCTCGGGGTCGAGGGGGGTGCCGAGCGCGTCGCCGAGTTCGTCGAGGAAGGCGCGGGTGGTCTTGGTGACGCGGACGGGCCACTTGTGGCGTCCGACGCGGGCGACGGCCTCGGACAGTTCGGTGATCGCGTTGTCGCGGTGGATCATCGAGCCGTGTCCCGCCGTACCGGCGACGGTCAGCTTCATCCAGTGCATGCCCTTCTCGGCCGTCTGGATGAGGTAGAGCCGCCGCTCCTCGCTGACGGTGAAGGAGAACCCGCCGACCTCGCTGATCCCCTCGGTGACGCCCTCGAAGAGGCCGGGGTGCTGGTCGACGAGGTGGCGCGCGCCGTACGTACCGCCCGCCTCCTCGTCCGCGAGGAACGCGAGGACGATGTCCCGGGGCGGCTTGCGGCCGGACCTGAGCCGGTCGCGCACCACAGCCAGGGTCATCGCGTCCATGTCCTTCATGTCGACGGCGCCGCGCCCCCACACGCAGCCGTCCGCGACCTCGCCGGAGAACGGGTGGTGCGTCCAGTCGTCCGCGTTGGCGGGTACGACGTCGAGGTGGCCGTGGATGAGGAGCGCGGGCCGCGAGGGGTCCTCGCCCTCGATGCGGGCCACGGTGGAGGCGCGGCCGGGGTGCGACTCGAAGATCTCCGGTTCGAGTCCGACCTCGGCGAGCTTCTCCGCGACCCACTCGGCCGCCTGCCGCTCCCCCGGGCCCGAGTGGTCGCCGTAGTTGCTGGTGTCGAACCGGATCAGCTCGGAACAGAGGTCGACGACCTCGTCCTCGCCCCTGACGTACCCGCCCGTGCCCGTGTCGCTCACGCCTGTGCCTCCCGCTGCCGGTGCTGTCTCTGCCCTCATCCTCTCTCCCCCGCCCCCGACACCCAAGACCGCTCCCACCTCGTCACACACCGTTCACGCCGGACCACCCGTGATCGAGCACCCCGGAAACCCTGGTAATGTTTACGACGTCGCCGCGAGGGAAACCCGCGCGAGACACACCCCGTCCGGGTGGCGGAATGGCAGACGCGCTAGCTTGAGGTGCTAGTGCCCTTTATCGGGCGTGGGGGTTCAAGTCCCCCCTCGGACACAGTGAGCGAAGGCTCCGACCACATGGTCGGGGCCTTCGCTCGTCATGTGGTGGATCTCTCCCTCCTATCAAGATCGCGCAGGTCAGGGCCCTGCTCATGGCCTTGATCGGTGGCTCGAACGGGTCTCTCCGGTGGCTGTCGAACCGGTTGATCCATAGCGTCGTACTAAAATTTCCGGCTTGTTACGGGCTGGAGCCGGACAACCCCAGGCATACCTGCGGGCCCGCCAGCGCCCCGGAGGTTTCCGGGCACGAGACGCGAGGGACCTGATGGCGGCCATACACGAGGTCAGCACGGCCTTGTTCGAAGAGGAGGAGACGGCGTTCGCGCGGTTCTCGGGGGGCTCCGCCGCCCCGGCGCGCACGCTCGTCGACGTCTTCGACAGCGCGGTGCGCTTCTACGGCGACGAGCCCGCGCTCGACGACGGAACCACCCAGCTCACCTACCGCGAACTCGCCGGTGAGGTCGCCCGGTTGCGGGGCCGGCTCGCGCAGGCGGGCGTCGGCCTCGGCGACCGGGTCGGGGTACGGGTGCCGTCGGGGACGAACGGTCTGTACGTCGCGATCCTGGCCGTCCTCGCGGTCGGCGCCGCGTACGTCCCGGTGGACGCCGAGGACCCGGACGAGCGCGCGGACCTGGTGTTCGGCGAGGCGGATGTCCGGGCCGTGATCACCGGCGGGGACACGATCACCGTCCGGCCCGGTGAGGGCGGTCCTGCGGGGCGGCCGGGCGTCGGGCACGACGCGTGGATCATCTTCACGTCCGGGTCGACCGGCAAGCCGAAGGGCGTCGCGGTCACGCACCGCAGCGCGGCGGCGTTCGTGGACGCCGAGGCGCGGCTGTTCCTCGCCGAGGAGCCGATCGGGCCCGGCGACCGGGTCATGGCGGGCCTCTCGGTGGCGTTCGACGCGTCCTGCGAGGAGATGTGGCTCGCCTGGCGGTACGGCGCCTGCCTGGTCCCCGTACCGCGCTCCCAGGTCCGCAGCGGCGCCGACCTCGGGCCCTGGCTGGTGGAGCAGGAGATCACCGTCGTGTCGACGGTGCCGACGCTCGCCGCGCTGTGGGAGCCCGAGACCCTCAACGACGTACGCCTGCTGATCTTCGGCGGTGAGGCGTGCCCGCCGGAGCTGGCGCAGCGGCTGGTGACCGAGGGGCGGGAGGTGTGGAACACGTACGGTCCGACCGAGGCGACGGTCGTGGCGTGTGCCGCGCTGATGACCGGCGAGGAGCCGATCCGCATCGGGCTCCCGCTGGACGGCTGGGAGCTGGCCGTCGTGGACGACGCCGGTGAGCCCGTACTCATGGGCGGCACCGGGCAGTTGGTGATCGGCGGGGTCGGGCTCGCGCGCTACCTGGACGCGGAGAAGGACGCCGAGAAGTACGCGCCGCTGGACTCCCTCGGCTGGGAACGGGCGTACCGCAGCGGTGACTTGGTGCGGGCCGACGCCGAGGGGCTGGTCTTCCTCGGGCGGGCCGACGAGCAGATCAAGCTGGGCGGGCGGCGGATCGAACTCGGCGAGGTGGACGCCGCGTTGCAGGCGCTGCCGGGCGTGGCGGGCGCCGCGGCGGCCGTACGGACCGCGCGCAGCGGGAATCAGCTGCTCGTCGGGTACGTCGTGACGCAGGAGGGCTGGGACCAGGCGGCGGCCGTGGCGCGGCTGCGGACCGAACTCCCGGCCGCGCTGGTGCCGTTGCTGGCGCCGGTCGACGAACTCCCCACGCGTACCTCGGGGAAGGTGGACCGCAACGCGCTGCCGTGGCCGCTGCCGGATCTTCAGACCTCGCTGGTGAAGGAGGAGTTGTACGGGACGGAGGCGTGGCTCGCGGAGCAGTGGACGGACGTCCTCGGCACGCCTGTCACGAGCGCCGCGGACGACTTCTTCGCCATAGGCGGGGGCAGCCTGTCCGCCGCGCAGCTCACGACGCGGCTGCGGGAGCGGTATCCGACCGCGGCCGTCCTGGACATCTATCAGCGGCCGGTGCTGCGCAAACTCGCCCGGTATCTGGAGGAGTCGGCGCAGGACGACGGGGCGGCGCGGGTCGTCGCGCCGGTCCCGGTGCGCGCGCAGGTGGCCCAACTCCTGGCGCTGCTGCCGCTGTTCACGCTGACCGGGCTGCGCTGGGCGGTGGCGCTGGCCGCCGCCGGGAATCTGCTGCCGGGGTACACCTGGCTGCCGACCGCGTCGTGGTGGGTGATCGGGCTCGTCGCGCTGGTGCTGTTCACCCCGGCCGGGCGGCTGGGGATCGCGGCGGGTGGCGCGCGGCTGCTGCTGCGGGGGGTGCGGCCGGGCCGGTATCCGCGCGGCGGGAGTGTGCATCTGCGGCTGTGGACGGCCGAGCGGCTGGCCGAGTTCAGCGGGGCGACCTCGCTGACCGGGGCCTGGCTGGAGCGGTACGCGCGGGCGCTGGGCGCGAAGATCGGGCCCGAGGTGGACCTGCACTCGCTGCCGCCGGTGACCGGCATGCTGAAGCTGGGGCGCGGGGCGGCCGTCGAGTCCGAGGTCGACCTGTCCGGCTGGTGGCTGGACGGGGACCGGCTGGAGGTCGGCGCGATCAAGGTCGGCGCGCATGCCGTCGTGGGGACGCGCAGTGTGCTGTTCCCGGGTGCGCGGGTCGGCAAGCGGGCCGAGGTGGCGCCGGGTTCGGCCGTCGCGGGCCACGTGCCCACCGGGCAGCGCTGGGCGGGGGCTCCGGCGGTCAAGCTGGGCAAGGCGAAGCGGAGCTGGCCCAAGGAGCGGCCGGCGCGGGGCACGTACTGGCGGTTCATGTACGGCCTGACGGGCGGCGCGCTCAGCCTGCTGCCGGTGGCCGCGGCGGCCGTCGCGCTGCTGGTGGCGTCGGTGTTCGTGCGCCCCGGCGGCGCGGTGTGGCCGGGTGTCCTGTACGCGCTCGTCCCGGCGACCCTCGCGTACGGCCTCGTCTACGCGGCCCTGATCCTCGTCGGCGTACGGCTGCTGAGCCTGCGGCTCGGTGCGGGGACGTATCCGACGCACAGCCGCGTCGGGTGGCAGGCGTGGACCGTGACGCAGCTGATGGACCAGGCCCGCGAGACGCTGTTCCCCTTGTACGCGGGGCTGGTCACGCCCGTGTGGCTGCGGGCGCTCGGCATGCGGATCGGGCGGGGGGCCGAGGTGTCGACCGTGCTGGCGCTGCCCAGTCTGACGACGGTCGGTGAGGGCGCGTTCCTCGCCGACGACACGCTGACCGCGCCGTACGAACTCGGCGGTGGCTGGGTGCGGATCGGGAAGGCCGAGATCGGGCGGCGGGCGTTCCTCGGGAACTCCGGGATGACCGCGCCGGGCCGGTCCGTGCCCGAGGGCGGGCTCGTCGGGGTGCTGTCGGCGACGCCGAAGAAGGCGAAGAAGGGCAGTTCGTACCTGGGTCTGCCGCCGGTGAAGCTGCCGCGCAGCGCCTCGGGGGGCGACCAGAGCCGTACGTACGACCCGCCGGCGCGGCTGCTGTGGGCGCGCGGGCTGGTCGAACTGTGCCGGATCGTGCCGGTGTTCTGCTCGGCGGGGATCGCGGTGCTGGTGGTGGCCGCGCTGTGCCTGCTCGGGCCGTGGGGGTTCCTGCTGGGCGGGGTCGTGCTGCTGGGGGCCGGTGTGGCGGGTGCGCTGCTGGCCGTCGTCGCGAAGTGGGCGCTCGTCGGGCGGCACCGGGCCGGGGAGCACCCGCTGTGGAGCTCCTTCGTGTGGCGCAACGAGCTGGCGGACACGTTCGTCGAGGTCGTCGCCGTGCCGTGGCTGGCCGGTTCGGTGCCCGGGACCGTCCTCATGACCGCCTTCCAGCGCGGGCTCGGCGCACACATCGGGAAGGGTGTCTGGCTGGAGTCGCACTGGCTTCCCGAGGCCGATTTGGTGACGCTTTCCGACGGTTCCACCGTGAATCGCGGCTGCGTGCTCCAGACTCACCTCTTCCACGACCGGATCTTGCGGACGGATACTGTGGTACTCCGTGAGGGCGCCACGCTGGGCCCTGGCGGAATCGTGCTGCCCGGCAGCACGATCGGGGCCCGTACGACACTGGGTCCCGCGTCGCTCGTCATGGCCGCGGAGTCCGTCCCCGACGACACCCGCTGGCTGGGCAACCCCATCGAGGCGTGGCGCCCGTGAGTTCGGGCCACTCGGTGTCCATGGGCGACGGTTCGAGTGGCACGGCGCAGGGAGCGGACGCGGTAGTGGCAGTTCAGCAGGCAGCGGGGGCGGACCCGTACTTCCCGGACAACGGCGACCCTCGCTACCGCGTGCATCGCTACGAGATCACGCTGGACTACCGTCCCGGGCCGAACCGGTTGTCCGGGACGGCCCGGATCAACGCGATCGCCGGGCGGGGGGCGCTCGGCGAGTTCTTCCTGAACCTCGCCGACTTCCGGATCGGGCGGGTGCGGGTCGACGGGCGGCAGGCTCAATACACCCACCGCGGCGGGCGGTTGCGGGTCCGGCCCGCCAAGTCCGTGCGCGGGGGTGCGGCGTTCACCGTCGAGGTGCACTGGTCCGGGAATCCCAAGCCGGTCAACAGCCCCTGGGGCGGGATCGGTTGGGAGGAGCTGGGGGACGGGGCGCTGGTCGCCAGCCAGCCCGTCGGGGCGCCGTCCTGGTTCCCCTGCAACGACCGGCCCGTCGACAAGGCGTCCTATCTCCTCTCGGTGACCGTTCCCTCCGCGTACTCCGTGGTGACCGGGGGGCGGTTGCTCACCCGTACCACCCGGGCGTCCACGACCACGTGGGTGTACGAGCAGTCCGCCCCCACCTCCAGTTATCTCGTCGGGCTCGCCATCGGGAAGTACCAGACGGTTCTGCTCGGGGATCTCGGGCCCGGGGGTGTGCCTCAACACGGGCATATCCCCGCCGAGTTGCTGCCCCTCTTCTCGCGGGACTTCGCTCGGCAGCCCGCGATGATGGAGCTGTTCCAGGAGGTGTTCGGGCCCTATCCGTTCGACGAGTACGCCGTCGTCGTCACCGAGGAAGAGCTCGATGTGCCCGTCGAGGCGCAGGGGTTGTCGCTCTTCGGGGTCAACCACGTCGACGGGGCTCGGGGTTCTGAGCGGCTCGTCGCCCACGAGCTGGCCCATCAGTGGTTCGGGAACAGTGTGTCCGTCGCCGACTGGCGGCACATCTGGCTGAACGAGGGGCTCGCCAAGTACGCGGAGTGGTTGTGGTCCGAGCGGTCCGGGGGGCGGAGCGCGCATCAACTTGCCTCGGCCGCTTATCGGTTGCTCTCCGGGCTGCCTCAGGATCTGCGGCTCGCCGATCCCGGGCGGAAGTCGATGTTCGACGACCGGCTGTACGAACGGGGTGGGGTGGTGATTCACGCGGTGCGGTGTCTGCTGGGGGATGCCGCGTTCTTTCCGATGCTGCGGGGGTGGGCCGGGTTGCATCGGGGGGGTGCTGTGACCACGTCCACGTTCGTGGCCCATGTGGGGCGGTTCGCCGCTGAGCCGGTGGACGAGTTCTTCGACGCGTGGGTCTATGAAGGGGCATTGCCCGCGTTTCCGTCGATGCCGCCGGTTCCGCCGTTGCCGTAGGGCGGTTCGGCGGGGTTCGGTGGGGC
>NZ_LIRL01000249.1 GCF_001419795.1 Streptomyces niveiscabiei | reverse complement strand
CGATTTGAGAGACCGCCCGCCCTCCCCGATCGTCGGTACTACGTCCCTACGACCGCAGAGCTACACCAGGCACTACCAGGGCAACCCCCCTACGGAGGTCCACGTGCACCCGCTCCCCGGCCGCCGTACCCGCCTGAAGGCCCTCACCGCCGCGGCCCTCCTCCTCGCCGCCCTCACCGCCTGCACGTCGAGCGACGGCGGCGGCAGCGGCTCCAGGACGGCCGCGGGCGGCGTGGAACTCGCCAAGGCCGGGCAGCTCACCACCTGCACCCACCTGCCCTACCCCCCGTTCCAGTCGGAGGTCGACGGCAAGGTCCAGGGCTTCGACGTCTCCCTGATCGACCTCGTCGCCAAGGACCTCGGCGTCGGGCAGACGATCCTCGACACCCCCTTCGAGAACTTCAAGACCGGCGCCTTCCTCAACTCGGGACAGTGCGACGTGGCCGCCGCCGGCATGACCATCACCGCCGAACGCAGGAAGAACGTCGACTTCTCCGACCCCTACTTCGACGCCACCCAGGCCGTCCTGGTCGACCGGAACAGCGGCCTGACCTCCCTCGCCGACATCAAGGCCAAGAACGCCAAGCTCGGCGCCCAGGCCCAGACCACCGGCGAGGACTACGCGAAGAAACAGGGCTTCGACCCGGTCTCCTTCGAGTCCTCCGACGCCGTCCTCAACGGCCTGCGCACCGGCCAGGTCAAGGCCGTCATCATCGACTACCCCGTCGTACAAGGCTGGTTGAAGACCAAGGCCGACGCGGACGCCTTCAAGGTCGTCGACAACCTCAACACCGGTGAGCAGTACGGCTTCACAGTCAAGAAGGGCAACACGAAACTCCTCGCCGCCATCAACAAGGCACTCACCAAGGCCCGTTCGGACGGCACGTACAAGACGCTGTACGAGAAGTGGATCGGCCCGTACGACGCCGCAGCCGCCTCGCCGTCCGCGTCATGACCGAACAGGGCGTCCAGACGGCCAAGTTGACGCGACGCCAGAAACAGCGGCTGAGCCGCGCCGCCCAGTACGCCGTCTTCGTCGCCGCCGTCCTCGCCTTCGCCCTCGGCGCCGACTGGAACCGGCTGCGCAACCAGTTCGCGCAGGGCGGCATCGCCCGCCAGATGTTCCCGGACGTCATCACGCTGGCCCTCAAGAACACCGTGCTGTACACCCTCTCGGGGTTCGCCCTCGGCCTGGTGCTCGGCCTGGTCATCGCGTTGATGCGGCTGTCGTCCGTCGGCCCCTACCGCTGGGTCGCCGGGGTCTACATCGAGATCTTCCGGGGCCTGCCCGCCCTGCTCATCTTCGTCTTCATCGGCGTCGCCGTCCCGCTCGCCTTCCCCGGCACCGAGATCGTCGGCGGCACGTACGGCAAGGCCGCGCTCGCCCTCGGCCTCGTCGGCGCCGCCTACATGGCGGAGACGTTCCGCGCCGGCATCCAGGCCGTCCCCAAGGGGCAGACGGAGGCGGCCCGTTCACTCGGTTTCAGCCCCGCCCGCGCCATGCTCTCCGTCGTCATCCCGCAGGCCGTCCGCATCATCCTGCCGCCGCTCACCAACGAACTGATCATCCTGTTCAAGGACTCGTCCCTGGTGCTGCTCCTCGGCGTCACCCTGGAGGAACGCGAACTCTCCAAGTACGGCCGCGACCTGGCGAGCACGACGGCCAACTCGACGCCGATCCTGGTCGCCGGGCTCTGCTACCTGCTGGTGACCGTGCCGCTCGGGTTCGTGGTCCGCCGGATGGAGTCCAAGTGAGCGTCCCGACCAGCCACTTCGTGGCCCCCGAGATCCAACTCACCGGCCTCCACAAGACGTTCGGCGACAACGAGGTCCTGCGCGGCATCGACCTGGAGGTCGCCCGCGGCGAGGTCGTCTGCGTCATCGGCCCCTCGGGCTCCGGCAAGTCGACGCTCCTGCGCTGCGTCAACCTGCTCGAACAGCCGACGCGCGGAAAAGTCGTCGTACGCGGAGTCGAACTCACCGACCCCGACGCCGACATCGACGCCGCCCGCCGCCACATCGGCATGGTCTTCCAGCAGTTCAACCTCTTCCCCCACCTCACCGTCACCGAGAACCTCACCCTCCCCCAACGCCGCGTCCTGAAGAGAGACAGGAGGACCGCCGAACGCGTCGCCCACGAGAACCTCATCCGCGTCGGCCTCCAGGACAAGGCCCACGCCCGCCCCGCCTCCCTCTCCGGCGGCCAGCAGCAACGCGTCGCCATCGCACGGTCGTTGGCGATGGGCCCCGAGGTGATGCTCTTCGACGAACCCACCTCGGCCCTCGACCCCGAACTCGTCGGCGACGTCCTCGCGGTGATGCGGATGCTCGCCGACGACGGCATGACGATGATGGTCGTCACGCACGAGATGACGTTCGCCAGCGAAGTCGCGGACAGGGTGGTGTTCATGGACGGCGGGGTGGTGGTGGAGGAAGGCCCGCCGACCAGGGTCATCGCCGCCCCGGCCCACGAACGCACCCGCCACTTCCTGTCCCGCCTGCTGGACCCGGCGGCTGCTGAAGTCGACGAAGGCGCTGACTAATGTGCCTCCCATGAACGATCAAGCGGTGCTGCACGTGAAGGGCCGGATCCTCGTCGGACCGGACGACATCCGCGACGACCTCTGGATCATCGACGGCCGCGTCTCCTACGACCGTCCCCCCACCGCCCGCGACATCCGCACCGTCCAGGGGTGGGCGCTCCCCGGCCTCGTCGACGCCCACTGCCACGTCGGCCTCGGCCCCCACGGCCCGGTCGGACAGGACGTCGCCGAAGAGCAGGCCCTCACCGACCGCGACGCCGGAACCCTCCTGATCCGCGACGCCGGTTCACCCTCCGACACCCGCTGGACCGACACCCGCGACGACCTCCCGAAGATCGTCCGAGCCGGCCGCCACATCGCCCGCACCCGCCGCTACATCCGCGGCTACGCCCACGAGATCGAACCCGAGGACCTCACCGAGTACGTCGCCCGCGAGGCCCAACGAGGCGACGGCTGGGTCAAGTTGGTCGGCGACTGGATCGACCGCGAGGTCGGCGACCTCACCCCGACCTGGCCCCGCGAAGCGGTGGAAGCCGCGATCACCAAGGCCCACAGCCTCGGCGCCCGCGTCACCGCGCACTGCTTCTCCGAGGACTCCCTGCGCGACCTCGTCGAGGCCGGCATCGACTGCGTCGAGCACGCCACCGGCCTCACCGACGACACCATCCCCCTCTTCGCGCAACGCGGCGTCGCCATCGTCCCCACCCTCGTCAACATCGCGACGTTCCCCACCCTCGCGGCAGGCGGCGAGGCCAAGTTCCCCCGCTGGGCGGACCACTTGCGCCGCCTGCACGAACGCCGCTACGACACGGTCCGCAACGCCTACGACGCCGGGGTCCCCGTCTTCGTCGGCACCGACGCCGGCGGCACCCTCCCGCACGGCCTCGTCGCCGAGGAGGTCGCCGAACTCGTCACCGCCGGCATCCCGCCCGTCGAGGCGCTCGCGGCGACGACGTGGAAGGCGCGCGCGTGGCTCGGCCGGCCGGGACTCGACGAGGGCGCCCCCGCCGACCTCGTCGTCTACGCGCAGGACCCGCGAACGGACGTACGGGTACTGGCCGATCCGTCACACGTCGTGCTGAACGGCCGTGTCATGAGGTGACGTTGTGTCGAACATGTGAGTGACGTACCCACGATCGTGTGAACTCAGCCTGCTTTGCTGATCGTTCGCTCGTACTACGTAATTCTTTCGGGGTCCCGAGCAATCTCTACTGAGGGTCCCACCACAGTGAACAACACCAACTTCCGTATGCCCGCACGCCGTTTCGCCGCGATGGCGACGGCCACCGCCCTGGCCGCAGGTCCCGCGGCCCTGGCCGGTGCGAGTGCTGCGCATGCCACCGAGCAAGGTCGTGCCGGCGCCGTCGTCCTGCGGACCGGGCTCGACGTCTCCCTCCTCAACAAGACGGTCCACGTCCCCCTGGCCGTCTCGCTGAACGAGGTCCAGGCGCCCGCGTCCGCGGAGAAGACCGCGCTCACCGCGACGCTGGACGGCGTCGACAAGGGGCAGCCGTTCAGCGTCCTCCGTGCGGATGTCGCCGAGGCGAAGGCGGATGTCCAGGAGGGCAAGGCCGAGGCGTCAAGTCGGCTGGCCCACGCGAAACTTCACGTTCCCGGGCTGCCGTTGCTCTCCCTCGTCGAGATCGAGGCGGTCAGCTCCAAGGCGGTCTGTGAGGCCGGGAAGGCGCCGGTCGCCGACGCGAATCTGCTGGGCGCGGTGACCGTGCTGGGCAAGAAGGTCACGGTGTCCGCCGGGGGGACGACCGAGGTCAAGGTGCCCGGGGTCGGGGAGGTGCGGCTCGATCTGTCCAAGCGGGAGACCACGTCCCGTACGGCTGCGGCCACCGCGCTCGAACTCTCCGTCAGCGTCAACCCGTTGAGCCTCAACGTCGCTGAGGTGCAGGGGTCGTTGACGCTGGTGAAGTCGACGTGTGAGACGCCTGCGGCTCCTGTGAAGCAGACCGAGCCTCAGGGGGAGGCTGCTGTTGTGCCGAAGGGGGAGCCTTCCGAGGCGAACCTCGCGGAGACCGGGGGGAGTTCGAGTACGCCGTATATCGCCGGGGGCGCGGCTGCGTTGCTCGCGGTGGGTGGGGGAGCGGTGTTCTTGGCTCGCCGGGGTCGTAGGAACTAGCGCCTAGAAGGGAGGGGGGCGGGGAAACACTGGCGGGTGCGGCGCCATCGTGGTTGATCGCGCAGTTCCCCGCGCCCCTAAAAAGCACGAGTTGCCCGGCGCCCTTTTAATGCACCCGACGACGCTCAGGGGCCGCTGAGTACCTTCTCCAGCGCCGCCAGGAATCCCTCCGTCGTCGCCTTGTCCCTCACCGCCAGCCTCAGCCACTCCCTGTCCAGCCCCGGGAACGTGTCTCCCCGCCTCACCGCGAACCCTGACTCACGCAGTCGCCCCCACACGGCATCCGCCTCCGGCAACCGGATCAGCACGAACGGCCCTTCGGCCGGACCGGCAACCTGGACGCCCAACTCCCACAGACCGGCGACCAGATGAGCCCGATCCGCAGAGACACAACGCGCCGCCTCCTCCGCCTCCGCCAACGCCCGCGCCGACACACACGCCTCCGCCGCCGCCAACGCGGGCGTCGACACCGGCCACAACGGCTGCGCCCGCTCCAGCGACCGTACGACCTCCGGCTCCGCCAGCACGTACCCGATCCGCAGCCCCGCCAGCCCCCACGTCTTCGTGAGGCTCCGCAGAACCACCAGCCCGGGTACGTCGGTTCGCCCGGCGAGTGCTTCCCGCTCGCCCGGCACCGCGTCCATGAACGCCTCGTCGACCACCAACACCCGCCCAGGACGGGCGAGTGCGGTGATCGACGAAGCGGGATGCAGCACGGACGTCGGATTGGTCGGGTTGCCGATGACCACCAGATCGGCGTCGGCCGGAACGAGCGACGGATCCAGCCGGAACCCGTCCTCGCTCCGCAGCAGCACCCGCCCCACCCGATGCCCGGCATCGCGGAGGGCGGCCTCGGGCTCGGTGAACTGCGGGTGCACGACAACAGGGTGACGGACCGTCAGTGCTCGTGCGAGCAGCACGAACGCCTCCGCGGCCCCGGCGGTCAGCAGCACCCGTTCCACCGGCAGCCCGTGCCGCGCCGCGACGGCGGCCCGCGCGGCCCGGCCGTCGGGATAGGCGGCCAGGCCGGTCAGCGAGCCGGCGATGTGCGACCGCAGCCACGAAGGCGGCGTGCCGGCACGGACGTTGACGGCGAGGTCGACGAGGTGGGAGCCGTCGTCACGGACCTCGGCGTCGCCGTGGTGACGCAGATCGTGGCTGTCAGTGGGCATGGGAGTGGGAGTGGTGGCCGTGGGAGTGGCCGTGGTGATGGTGCCCGTCGTCGTCGGGGTGGAAGTGCGGCTGCTGCGGCGCCCCCACCTTGTCCTCGAAGCCGGGCAGCGC
Source organism: Streptomyces niveiscabiei (assembly GCF_001419795.1). Lineage (GTDB taxonomy): Bacteria > Actinomycetota > Actinomycetes > Streptomycetales > Streptomycetaceae > Streptomyces > Streptomyces niveiscabiei. The sequence goes on along the minus strand of NZ_LIRL01000249.1, from coordinate 6,026 downwards.
GATCCGGTACACGCACGAGTCGCAGTTCATCCGGATGTCGCCCTCGACGGCCTCCGCGTACCGCTCCATCACCAGATCCAGCAACTCCGGCTCGGGGCCTATGACATCGGCGGAGAAGACCTCCACCTCGGGGTGCGCGGCGGCCCACCCCTCGGTCTGGTGGCGGACCCGGTCCGGCAGGATGCCGGTGAACAGGAAGTAGGGCAGGACGACGATCCGCCGCGCCCCCAGCTTCACGCACCGGTCGAGCCCGCTCGGCACGTCCGGCGCCGCGAGCGACACGAACGCGGTCTCGACACCGGCGTACCCGCGCCCCTCCCACAGCAGCCGGGCCGCCTTGTACACCTCGGCGTTGGCGTCCGGGTCGGTCGAGCCGCGCCCGACGAGCAGCACCGTGACGTCGGCACGGTCCTCGGGCGTGCGGACGGACGAACCGCCGAGCGCCTCCTCCAACCGCCGCTCCAGGACGGCGAGCAGCGCCGGGTGCGGGCCCAGGGGACGGCCGTAGGTGTACGAGATCCCGGGGTGGCGCTCCTTCTCGCGGGCGAGCGCGGCGGGGATGTCGCCCTTGGCGTGCCCGGCGGACACCAGCATCAGCGGGACGGCGGCGAAGCGGCGTACGCCCTGCTCCACCAGTTCGGTCACGGCGTCGCCGAGCGGCGGCGGGGACAGCTCGATGAAGCCGCCCGCCACCGGGAGTTGAGGGTTGCGGCGCCCCAACTCCCGTACGAAGTCGCGGAACGCCTCGGCTCCGGCGTCGTCCCGGGTGCCGTGGCCGGCGATGAGCAGGGCGGGCGGGGTGGTCACTGATTCTCCTCGGAAACGGAACTCGGTTGATACAGCAGGGCGTTGAGCGCGGCGGCGGCGACCGCCGAACCGCCCTTCTCGGACACGTTGGACACGGCGGGCAGCCCGCTCTCGCGCAGCGCGGCCTTCGACTCGGCCGCCCCGACGAACCCGACGGGCAGGCCGATGACGAGGGCGGGGGAGGCGTCCAGGGTCAGCAGCTCCTCCAGCGCGGTCGGCGCGCAGCCGATCACCCAGATCGCCCCCGGCCCGACCTCCTCGTACGCCAGCCGGACGGCGTGGGCCGAACGGGTCAGCTCCGGCCCTGACTCGGCGTCCTTCAGCCGGCAGACGGTCTCCCGCCGGGTGATGCCGGCCGCGACCATCTCCACGTCCACGACGACGGGCGCGCCGGCGTGCAGCGCGGTGTGCGCTGCCGCCAACTCGCCCTCGTCCAGGACGAGATCGGTCGCGTACTCCAGATCGGCGGCGGAGTGGATGACCCGCTCCACCACCGCCCGCGACAGGGGCGGGAAGTGCGAGGTGTCCAGGCGGGCGCGCAGCCGCCGGAAGGACTCCTGCTCGATGGGGTGGACCACACGATTCACTTCGCCTCCTCCTGCCAGCGGTAGCCGCGCGGCGTCACCATGCGCCCCGCGATGATCCTGGTGGCCGTGTTGCCCACGGTCACCACGGTCATCATGTCGACCGTCGCCGGGTCGAGTTCACCCAGGGTGGTCACCCGGCTCGACTCGTCGACGCGCGAGGCGTTGCGCACGACCCCGACGGGGGTCGCGGAGGACCGGTGCTCGGACAGCAGGGACAGCGCCTTCGGCAACTGCCAGTCACGGCCCCGCGAACGGGGGTTGTAGAACGTCACGACCAAGTCCGCCTCGGCCGCCGCCCGTACGCGCCGCTCGATGACCTCCCACGGCGTGTGCAGGTCGGAGAGGCTGATCGACACGTGGTCGTGCCCCAGAGGCGCCCCCAGGATCGCCCCGGCCGCGAGCGCGGCGGTCACCCCGGGTACGCCGACGACGTCGATGTCGTCCGACGCCTCGGCCAGCGCGGGCGACGCCATCGCGTACACGCCCGCGTCCCCGCTGCCGATCAGCGCGACGGCCAGCCCCTTGCGCGCCTCGGCGACAGCGGTCCGCGCACGCTCCTCCTCGGCGCCGAGTCCCGACTCCAGCACGACGGTTCCGGGCCGCAGCAGATCGCGGACCTGATCGACGTACTGATCCAGGCCGACCAGGACGGACGCCCGCCGCAACTCCGCCTTCGCGCGCGGCGTGAGGAGATCCCGGGCACCGGGCCCGAGCCCGACGACCGCGAGCCGGCCGCGCACGGGACGCCGTACGACCGCACAGGTCGCCATCGCCGGAGAACCCGCCGACTTCCGCTTGGGGACGAGGAGTTCACCACCCCCGGCCAGCGCGGCGGCCTCCGCGACCGACGGCGTTCCGACGGCGGCGAGCGGCGCGTCCGAGGGATTGGGCACCTCGACCCCGGCCAACTCCCCGGCGGAGTACGTCACCACGGGCACCCCGAGCCGCGCGGCGGCCTCCAGGATGCCGGGCTCCTCCGACTTGGCGTCCACCGTGGCGAGTTGAGCGACACTGCGCGCCGACAGCCCCGCGTCGCGCAAGGCGTCCTCGATCACCGACAGCACCTCGTCGACGGGCGCACCCTTGGAGGCACCGACACCGACGACGAGGGACGGCGGACGCAACAGCACTTCCCGGGACGCCGGTTGAACAGCACGGTCCGTCAACCGCACCGTGTGCGAACCGCCGTCGGCGAACGGCACCGGCGGCAACGGCCACGGCACCTCCGCCTCCAGCGCGACCGGCTCCCCGTCCAGCAGAGCCCGCGTCACCCCGGCCACATCCCCCTCGACCGGCAACCCGAGCAGGTCGAGACCGGCCACCCCGACGGAGTCGGTCGCCGTGGTCACCACCGGCTGCGCCCCCAGCAACTCCCCGACCTCCACGGCGAGTTCATTGGCCCCACCGGCATGCCCCCCGAGCAGCGACACGGCGAACCGCCCACCCTCGTCGACACACACCACCCCGGGATCGGACCCCTTGTCCGACAGCAGCGGCGCGAGGATCCGCACCGTCGCCCCCGTCGCAAGGAAGCACACCACCTGCTCGCACTCCGCGAACGCGGCCCGCAGGGCGTCCCCCACCGCCCCGTCGTACACCCGCGTACGGTCCGGCCAGGCCACGGCCAGCCGGTCCCGTGCCGCAGCCCCCGCCGACGTGGCGGAAATCAGGCCGATCACTGAGCAACTCCTTCGTCAGAAAGGGACGTTCGCACGCCCCACAGCAGAAACACGGGATTGGTGGCGGCGAGCCGCGTCACATCCCCGGGCAGCGGCGCGAGCCGCGACGACTGCAACAGCACCCCGTCACAGGAGAACCCGGCACCGGACAGCGCCCCCCGCACGGCGGGCACCCGGTCCAGCGCGGCCATCGCCACGACGACCACGCGCCGCGCCCGACGGGCGCACTCGGCGACGATGGCGGGCAGCTCACCACCCCCACCCCCCACGAACACGGCGTCAGGATCGTCAAGTTGATCCAGCACGGCAGGCGCGACCCCATGCACCACCTGGACGTCGACCCCGTGCGCGGCGGCGTTCGCCCGCACCCGCTCCACCCCGTCCGCCGCCTTCTCGACGGCCGACACGGCAGCCCCGAACCGCGCGCACTCCACCGCCACGGACCCCGAACCGGACCCCACGTCCCACACCAACTCCCCGGCGCGGGGGCCGAGTCGGGCCAGCGCCAGCGCCCGCACCTCGAACTTCGTGATCATCGAGTCCCGGTGCGCGAAGTCGCCCTCCTCCAGGGCCCACCGGTCGGGAAAGGCGAACCCCCCGGCCAGCGACCGCACGTGAGTACGAGAACGCCGCGCGTCGAGACACAGCACGACACTCACCGCCGTACCCCAGTCCCGCGCAGCCGCCTCCTCGGGCGTCACCCGCTCGACCCGCTCAAGCGCCGGATCACCCAGCGCCGTCCCGACGACCAACTCCCGCTCGTACCCGAGGAGTCCGGCCCCCAGCTCGGCGGGCCCGCCCCCGGGCCCGGTCAACACGGCCACCTTGGGAAACGCCCGGCACACGTTCACGGCGACCCGGGGGTCCCGCCCGTGCGCGCTCACCACGACCGCGTCGTCCCACACAACACCCAGCCGCGCGAAGGCCGTTGCCACCGACGACACCCCCGGCCGCACGTCCAGCACCCCCGGCCCGAACCGCTCCGCGAGCGCCCGCACGACCCCGAAGAACCCCGGATCACCCGAGGCGAGCACGACGACGCGCCGCCCCTCACCGACGTACTCCTCGACGACGTCGAACGCGGGCGCGAGCGGCCCCAGAACCACGGAAGCCGCCCCCTCGGGAAGCACGACCGACGACAGGTGCCGCCGCCCCCCGACGACCAACTCCGCGCCGTCCAGCGCCTCCTGGGGAACCGGCGCCCCGGTGCCCGTACCGACGACGGTGATCACGTACTCGCACCCCGCTCACGCCGCAGCGCCCTGCGCGCCTCCGGGTCGGCCTTGCGGAAGCCGTGGAAGTGACCGGGGTGGTAGAGGTGCGAACGGGTGCCGCGCGCACCGAGCGCCGGGCCGATCAGGAACAGCGTGTGCTTCCACAGCTTGTGCTCCTTGACGGTCTCCTCCAGCGTCTCGATCGTGCACCGCACGACCAACTCCTCGGGCCACGTGGCCTGGTAGGCGATCACGACCGGCGTCGACGTCGGGTAACCCCCTTCGAGCAGCTCCCGCACCAGCTGCCCGCTGCGCGCCGCCGACAGGAACACCGCCATCGTCGTACCGTGCCGCGCGAACTCCCGCACCTCCTCGCCGGGCGGCATCGGCGTCTTGCCGCCGCCGAGCCGGGTCAGGACGACGGACTGCGCGACCTCCGGGATCGTCAGCTCACGCCCCGCGATCGCCGCGACCGCCGAGAACGACGACACCCCCGGCACGATCTCCGTCTCGATGCCGAGCTCCTCGCACCGGTCGAACTGCTCCTGCGTCCCGCCCCACAGCGCCGGGTCGCCCGAGTGGATACGGGCCACCTTCAGGCCGTCCAGGTAGGCGCGCTCGTACACGGCGACGACGTCCTCCAGCGACATCGTCGCCGAGTCGAGGATCTCCGCCCCCTCGCGCGCGTGGTCCAGCACCTCCGCCTGGACCAGGCTCGCCGCCCAGATCACCACGTCCGCCTCGGCTATCGCCCGGGCGGCGCGGAACGTCAGCAGATCGGCGGCGCCGGGGCCGGCACCGACGAACGTCACCTTGCCGGTGGGGGCATCGGCCATGGGGGAGATTCCTTTCAGAAAAGGGTTACTGGAGCGTTGCCGTCACGCGGGCGGCCGTACGGGCCGCCGGCCTGCGGACATGCGCGAACAAGGGGAGATCGGATACGAAGTCCTCATGGCGGTCTTCGTCGCGCTCGGCGCGTTCCTGATGACGCTGGCCGGCGGCTGGACGGCACAGCGCGTGACCGACCGCCGCCATCTGGTGCTGGGCCTGGCGGGCGGCCTCATGCTGGGCGTCGTCGGCCTCGACCTGCTCCCCGAGGCCCTCGACGCCGCGGGCACCGAGGTGTACGGCGTCCCCGCCGCCCTCCTGCTCTTCGTCGCCGGGTTCCTGCTGGCCCATCTGGTCGAACGCCTCCTCGCGCTGCGCCGGGCCGCGCACGGCGCCGAGGAGAACGGCCGCACCCCCGAGGTCGGCCTCACGGCCGCCGCCGCGATGGTCGGCCACAGCGCCATGGACGGCGTCGCCATCGGCGCGGCCTTCCAGGTCGGCGGGGGCATGGGGACGGCCGTCGCGCTCGCCGTCATCGCCCACGACTTCGCCGACGGCTTCAACACGTACACGATCACGAGCCTCTACGGGAACGCCCGCCGCAAGGCCCTGGCCATGCTCTTCGCGGACGCGGCGGCCCCCGTCGCCGGCGCCCTCTCCACGACGTTCGTCACCATCCCGGAGCAACTGCTCGGCGGCTATCTCGGCTTCTTCGGCGGCGCCCTCCTCTACCTCGCCGCCGCCGAGATCCTCCCCGAGGCCCACCACGACCACCCGGCCCGCTCGACGGTCCTGTGCACGATCGCCGGGGCGGCGTTCATCTGGCTGGTGGTGGGACTGGCGGGGTGAGACCTGATGGCAGGGCTGGGGCTGGCGCTGGCGAGGTGTGCGTTGTGCAACCGCTTGCACAA
>NZ_LIRL01000248.1 GCF_001419795.1 Streptomyces niveiscabiei | reverse complement strand
GTCGGGGGTCTGGGTCAGGGCGGTGAGGGCGGTGAGGAGGGTGGCTGTTGTTGTGGGGGTGTCGGCGTGGGTGAGTTGTGCGGTGATGCGGCGGTGGTCGGAGACGTGGACGTCGATGGAGTGGTGGGCGCGCAGCCAGTCGGCGGCTCGGTAGCCGCTCGTGCCCAGGTCTGTGAGGTCGATGACGATCTGGAGGGGGTCGAGGTCGGCGGCTCGGCCCGGGCCGCAGAACTCGGCCCGGCCTTCCACGTGCAGGCCCGGTGTGGAGCCGATGCGGGCGCGGGTCTGGTGGGCGAGGGCGAGGGTCTCGTCGTACAGGTCCTTGCCGTGTTCGACCATCTGGCGGCGCCAGCCGTCGAGGGCGGCGTGGATGAGGACCGAGGGGCTGGTCGTGCCGAGGAGGTCGGCGCGGTTGGCGAGGGTGCGGGGGTCGACGCGCGGGCCCTGGAGGTGGAAGACGGAGCCCTGTTCCAGGCCGGAGCCCGCCTTGTGGACGGAGGTGACGCAGATGTCCGCGCCCGCGTCCATCGCCCAGGTGGGCAGGTCGGGGTGGAAGGGGAGGTGCGCGCCCCACGCCTCGTCGACGATCAGCGGCAGCCCCCGCCGATGGCAGACGCCGGCGATTGCGGCGAGGTCGGCGCAGGTGCCGTAGGGGGTCGGCGAGGTCACGAGCGCGCCCCGCGCGGACGGGTGCGCGGAGAACGCGGCCTCGAAGGCGTCCGCGTCGGGCGGGTGGGCCAGATGCCGGGCCGCGTCCCAGCGGGGGTCCACCCAGACCGGCCGGATGCCCGCGAGGACCAGCCCGGAAACCACCGACTTGTGCGCGTCCCGCCCGATCAGCAGCTCCTCGTGCGGGCCCGCGACCGCGAGCATCGCCGCCTTCACGGACAGGGAGCTGCCGCAGGTCGAGAAGAAGGTGTGCTCGGCACCGACGGCGTCCGCCATCAGCTCCTGCGCCCGCTCCAGGACGCGGTGGGAGGCGGCCCTGTCGTCGAGACCGCCGGTCGCGAGGACGTCGGAACGGAAGACGGCGTCGCCCAGCACGGCCCGTACCCGTGGATCGGCCCCCCGGCCCTGCCGGTGCCCCGGCGGCGTGAACGACAACGCGTGACGCCGCGCCGCGAGAGCTTCGAGTACGGGTGCGTGGGAGTGGTCCAGCATGATCGGCCTCCTCGGGGAGGGGCGAGTACCCGGGGGAGGGGGCTGTACACACGGCGACAGGGCGTCGGTGCGGCCGGGAAAACGGGGTGCCGGGTCCTGGCCGGTGTCCCTACCCTCGGCCCATGCGCCCCGAATCCGCCCTCCTCAACGTCATCGACCTGGAGGCCACCTGCTGGGACGGCCAGCCGCCGCCCGGTTCCGTGAACGAGATCATCGAGATCGGGCTGACCGTCGTGGACCTCACGGCCCGGACCCGGGTGTCCCGGCACCGCATCCTGGTCCGGCCCACCCGGTCCCGGGTGAGTGCCTTCTGTACGGAGCTGACCGGCCTGACGCAGGCCGAAGTGGCGCGGGGAGTGTCCTTCGCGGAGGCGTGCCGGGTGCTCGTCGAGGAGTACGGCGGCGGGGTGCGGCCGTGGGCGAGTTGGGGCGAGTACGACCGGCGGCAGTTCGCGCGGCAGAGCCAGGCCGACGGGGTGGCGTTCCCGTTCGGCTACCCGGCCGAGCGCACCCACACCAACGCGAAGGCCGTGTTCACCGAGGCGTACGGGCTGCGCGGGAAACCCGGCATGGCGCAGGCCCTCCAGCTCGCCGGGCTGCCGCTGGAGGGGCGCCATCACCGGGGCGAGGACGACGCGTGGAACATCGCCGCGCTCGTGCTCGACCTGGTGGGGCGGGGGGCGTGGTGACCGCTCAGGCGTCCTTGCGCCCCACGCCGCCGTAGAAGCCGATCGGCGGCAGGTTCGGGTCCGGGGTCTCGTCGGTGGCGTCGGGGCGCCAGGTCGGGACCGTGACCAGGCCCGGTTCGAGGAGGGTGAAGCCGTCGAAGAACTCCAGGACGCGGGCGTGCGGGCGGGGGTTCATCGTCGCGGAGGCGTTCTTGTAGATGGCGACGGCGTCCGCGCGGCGGTCCTCGTGGAAGTCGACCGTGGCGTGGGTGAGGACGAGGTAGGAGCCGGCGGGGAGGGCGTCCAGGAAGGCCGCCATCAGCGCGGACGGGTCCTCGTCGTCCTTGATGAAGTGCAGGACGGCGACCAGCAGGAGGGCCACCGGCTCGTTCAGGTCGATGACCTTGCGGACGTCCGGGTGGTCGAGGATCGCGCGCGGGTCGCGCAGGTCCGCGAGGACGACGGAGATGCCCTCGTCGTCGTCCAGCAGGGCCATCGAGTGGGTGCCGACGATCGGGTCGTTGTCGACGTACGCGACGCGCGTCTCCGGTGCGATCTCGCGGGCGATCTGGTGGACGTTCGGCTCGGTCGGCAGGCCGGTGCCGATGTCGAGGATCTGCCGGATGCCGCCCTCGCCGACCACGTGCCGCACGGCACGCCGCAGGAAGGCGCGGTTCGCGCGGACGGCGACCCGCACCTCGGGGGCCGCGGCGATGAAGCGTTCCGCGGCCTCCTGGTCGACCGGGTAGTTGTCCTTGCCGCCGAGGAAGTAGTCGTACATCCGCGCCGGGTGCGGACGGCTCGTGTCGATCTTCGGGCGTTCGGTGGGGCCGGGGGCGGTCATGGGCGGGCTCCGTCCTGGCGGTCGGCTGCGCAGAGCCGGGCGCGGGATGACTTGCGGAACATCATCTTGGCACGCGCCCGACCGCGCCGGGACCCGGGTTCCCGTACGGTCAACTCCGCACCAGGCAGGGGTGTTTGGCGTCGAACGTCCACTCCGGGACCAGGTACCGCATCCCTACGGCGTCGTCGCGCCCCGAGAGCCCGTGCTCCGCGTACAGCGCCTCGGCGGCGGCGAGGCGCTCCCGGTCGAGGGTGACGCCGAGACCGGGCGTGTCCGTCACCGCGACCTCACCGGCGACGATGCGCGGCGGCTGGACGGTGAGGCGCTCCAGGCCCTCCTGCCAGATCCAGTGCGTGTCCAGGGCGTTGTACGCGCCGGGCGCGGCGGCCCCGCAGTGCGCCATCATCGCCAGCGAGATGTCGAAGTGGTTGTTGGAGTGGCAACCCCAGGTCAGGCCCAGGGAGTTGCAGAGCTGCGCGACGCGCACCGAGCCGGACATCGTCCAGAAGTGCGGGTCGGCCAGCGGGATGTCGACCGAGCCGAGCGCGAGCGCGTGGGTGAGCTGGCGCCAGTCGGTGGCGATCATGTTCGTGGCCGTCGGCAGCCCGGTGGCCCGGCGGAACTCCGCGAGGATCTCCCGCCCCGAGAACCCGTCCTCGGCGCCGCACGGGTCCTCGGCGTACGCGAGCGTCCCGAGCAGCGGACGGCACAGCTCGACCGCCTCCGCCAGCGACCAGGCGCCGTTGGGGTCGAGGGTGATCCGCGCCTCGGGGAACCGCGCCTTCAACTCCCGTACGGCCGCGACCTCTTCGGCCCCCGCCAGCACGCCCCCCTTCAGCTTGAAGTCCCGGAACCCGTACCGCTCGTACGCCGCCTCCGCCTGCCGCACGACCGCCTGAGGCGTCAGCGCCTCCTCGCGGCGGACGCGGTACCACGCGACGTCCGCGTCCTTCTCCCGGACGTACGGCAGGTCGGTACGGTCCGGGTCGCCGACGTAGAAGAGGTAGCCGAGGACCCGTACGGCGTCGCGCTGCTTGCCGTCGCCGAGGAGGGCCGCTACGGGCACCTCCAGGTGCTGGCCGAGGAGGTCCAGGAGCGCCGACTCGATCGCCGTGACGGCGTGGACGGTGGTGCGCAGGTCGAAGGTCTGCTCGCCGCGGCCGTGCGCGTCGCGTCCCGCGAAGGTCTCGGAGACGGCACGCAGGACCCGCTTGTGGTCGCCCAACTCGGCGCCGACGACGAGGTGTTCGGCGTCGCGCAGGGTACGGGTGATGGCCTCGCCGCCGGGGACCTCGCCGAGGCCGACGCGGCCGACGGAGTCCTCGACGACCAGGACGTTGCGGGTGAAGAAGGGGGCGTGGGCGCCGGAGAGGTTGAGGAGCATCGAGTCGTGGCCCGCGACAGGGTGCACGGAGTAGCGGGTGACGACGGGCTGGGGCATGGGGTTCCTCACGCGGGTCGGAGTGGGTCGGAGGGAGTCAGAGGGTGTCCAGGACGAGTTCCAGCAGCAGTGTTCCTCCCAGACCCAGGATCGCCAGGACCGTCGTATAGGTCGTCCGCGCCTTGATCGCCTGGACCACCGACAGGTTGAAGTACTCCTTGAACATCCAGAACCCCGGGTCGTTCACATGGGAGAACGCGATCGAGCCGCAGGACACCGCGAGGACCATGATCTCGGCGTGCACGCCGCTGCCCGCGACCAGCGGGAGGACGACGCCGGAGGCGGTGACGACGGCGACCGTCGCCGAGCCGAGCGCCACGCGCAGGATCGCGGCGACCAGCCACGCCAGGACGATCGGCGAGATCGACCAGCCGTCGGTGGCGTCCTTGATGTAGTCGGATATCCCGCCCTCCACCAGGACCTGCTTGAACGCGCCGCCCGCGCCGATCACCAGCAGGATCATCGCCATCGCCTGCGCGGCGCCCCGGCAGGACGCGCTGACCTCCTCCAGGCTGCGCCCGATGCGCGGCCCGAACGCCCAGATCGCCACGAGCAGCGTGAGCAGCAGGGCGACCGGCGCCGATCCGATGAACTCGACGGTGTGGACGAGGCCCGATTCCGCGTCGGTGGCCATGTCGGTGACCGCGGCGCCCGCGATGAGGACGACGGGCAGCAGCGCGACCGCGAGCGACCAGGCGAGGCCGGGGAGTTCGTCCTCCTCGAAGACCTTGTCGCTGACCAGGCCCGTCGGCACGGTCGGGTTCATCGCGCGCACGAACGGCAGCCGGGGCCACAGCAGGGCGATCGCCGCGCCGATCGGGACGGCGATGAACAGGCCGTAGAACAGGGTGAGTCCGACGGACGCGTGGAACGTCGCCGCGACCGCCGTCGGGCCCGGGTGCGGGGGCAGGAAGCTGTGCATCGTCGACAGCGCGATCGACATCGGCAGGCCCACCCACAGCAGGTTCACGCCCGTCACCCTGACCAGCGTGAACGCCACCGGCACGATGATGACGAACGCGACCTCGTAGAACATCGTGACGCCGATCAGCATCGCCGTCAGCACCATCGCGACCTGCACCCAGCGCGGCCCGCACACCTCCAGGAGCCGCCCCGCGATCCGCTGCGCCGCGCCCGAGTCGCCCATCACCCGGCCGACCATCGCGCCGAGCCCGATCGTCAGCATCGTGTCGCCGATCTGCCCGCCGAGCCCGTCCGCGAGGACGTCCGGGATCGTCGCGACCGGGATGCCTCTGACCAGCGCGACCCCTACGGCGACCAGCAACAGCGCGGCGAATCCGTTGAGTTTGAGCCTCGTCATGAGGAACAGGAGGACCAGGACGCTGATCCCGACGACCACGAGCGGCATGTGCGGTTCCCCTGTCCGTGGAGGAGACGACGCTGTCTATGTCCTGAGACGAAGGTTAAGTATGTGGACGGGTGGGGTCAATGAGCGTGCGGGGACGCGATCTCGGGAGCGCGCGGCGCGGAAACGGTTCGCCGATCCGGTCCCTACTGACCGGTCACTTCTGGACTACGCTGGGATCATGCCCTCCGCTCGCCGCACCGCCCGCCAGGCGGACCTGCTGGAACGCCTCGTCGCGCTGGTCACGGCGGAGGGGTTCGCCGATCTCACGCTGGACGATCTCGCGGTGCGGCTGCGGTGCTCCAAGACGACCCTGTACCAACTGGCGCGCAGCAAGCAGGGGTTGGTCGTCGAGGCCGTCAAGCACTACTTCCGGGGGGCCACCGAGGCGGTCGAGAAGCGGGTCGTGCAGACCGCCGACCCCGCCGACCGGGTGCGGGTGTACCTGACGGCCGTCGCCGAGCAGCTCCGGCCCCTGTCGCGGCGGTTCGTCGACGACGTCGCCGACTTCCCGCCCGCCCGCGAGGTGTACGAGGCGAACACGCGGTGGGCGTCGGAGCGGGTGCGGCAGCTGATCGCCGACGGGGTCGCGCACGGCGCGTTCAGGGATGTGCACGCCGGGTTCGTCGGGGAGGTGGCGGCGGCGACCATGCGGCAGATCCAGGGGGGCGAGCTGAAGGCGCGTACGGGGCTGTCGGACGCGGAGGCGTACGAGCAGCTCGCTTCGCTGATCGTGCACGCGGTGTCGTCGTAGCCGCCGAGTTCTGACTATTACCTGATCTTTGCCGGAAGGCTGGGAGCACTGTTGCCCTCGGCCCTGCTGGCGTACTCTGAATGATACGCAGGTACTCGTTCCAGTATCGTTTTCGTCCAGGGGAGGCCCTCGTGCCCGCCACTCGCGCCCTGCCCACCGAGGAAGCCCTCGACCTGGTCCGGCTCACGCGGCTGCTCGCCGCCAAGGAGCTGGCGCCGCGTGTCGCCGACGCTGAGGCGGAGGCGGAGTTCCCGAGGGACGTGTTCCGCACGCTCGGCCGCAGCGGGCTGCTCGGGCTGCCGTTCGCCGAGCAGGACGGCGGGGCGGGCCAGCCGTACGAGGTGTACCTCCAGGTCCTCGAAGAGGTCGCCGCCGTCTGGTCGAGCGTCGCCGTCGGGATCTCCGTGCACGCCCTGTCCTGCTTCCCGCTGGCCCGGTTCGGTACGGCTGAGCAGCGCGCCGAGTGGCTGCCGGAGCTGCTCGGCGGGGAGCTGCTGGGCGCGTACTGCCTCTCCGAGCCGCACGCGGGCTCCGACCCGGCGGCGATGCGCACCCGCGCGGTGCGCGAGGGCGACGAGTACGTCATCGACGGCGCCAAGGCCTGGACCACGCACGGCGGTTACGCCGATTTCTACACCGTCATGGCGCGCACGTCCGAGGACCGCACGCACGGCATCTCCTGCTTCCTCGTCCCGGCCGGCACCCCGGGGCTGAGCGCCGATCCGCCGGAGCGCAAGATGGGGCTGACCGGTTCCGCGACCGCGACGATGCGGTTCGACGGCGTGCGCGTACCGGTCTCGCGGCGGATCGGGGAGGAGGGGCAGGGGTTGCGGATCGCGCTCGCCTCGCTGGACTGCGGACGCCTCGGGATCGCCGCCGTCGCCACCGGCCTCGCGCAGGGGGCCCTCGACCACGCCGTGCGGTACGCGCGCGAGCGCGAGACGTTCGGCAAGCCGATCATCGAGCACCAGGGGCTCGCGTTCGTCCTCGCGGACATGGGGGCCGCCGTCGAGTCCGCGCGCGCGACGACGCTGGCCGCCGCGCGCCTCAAGGACCAGGGGCTGCCGTTCACCAGCGAGGCGTCCGTGGCCAAGCTCGTCGCCACGGACAACGCGATGAAGGTGACCACCGACGCGGTCCAGGTCCTCGGCGGGTACGGCTACACGCGGGACTTCCCCGTCGAGCGGTACATGCGCGAGGCCAAGGTCATGCAGATCTTCGAAGGAACCAACCAGATCCAGCGCATGGTGATCTCGCGTGCGCTCGACCGGAGCGAGGGCGGTGCGCTCACCGTCCTCGGCAAGGAGTGAGAATGCAGCTCGCCGACACCGCCGCGCTCGTCACGGGCGGGGCGTCCGGACTCGGTGCCGCCACCGCGAAGGCGTTCGCCGGGGCCGGGGCGCAGGTGTTCGCCGTCGACCTGAAGTCCGCGATCGACGGCGCGCCCGAGGTGGCCGGGGTGACGTACGTCCCCGCCGACGTCACCGACCCCGAGCAGGTGGCCGCGGCCGTCGCCGCCGCGTCCGGGACGGACGTACCGCTGCGGACCGTCGTCAACTGCGCCGGGATCGGGCCGTCCATGCGGATCCTGGGCCGGAAGGGGGTCCACGATCTCGCGCTGTACGCGAAGGTGATCCAGATCAACCTCGTCGGCACGTTCAACGTCCTCGCGCTCGCCTCCGAGGCCATCGCGCAGACCGAGGCGGACGCCGACGGGCAGCGCGGGGTCATCGTCAACACCGCGTCCATCGCCGCGTACGACGGGCAGGTGGGGCAGGCCGCGTACGCGTCGTCCAAGGGGGGCGTCGTCGGGCTCACCCTGCCCGCCGCCCGGGACCTCGCGCAGTACGGGATCCGGGTGTGCACGATCGCGCCGGGCATCGTCGACACGCCGATGATGGGCACGGTCTCCGAGGAGTTCCGTACGTCCCTCGCGGCCGGGGTGCCCTTCCCGCACCGGTTCGCCTCGCCCGAGGAGTACGCGAAGCTGGCGCGGATGATCGTGGACCACGACTACCTGAACGGGGAGACGATCCGGATGGACGGGGCGTTGAGGATGGCGCCGCGATAGGTCGTGTTGCGGGTGCGGGTGCTTCGTGGCTGGTCGCGCAGTTCCCCGCGCCCCTAAAAGACTTGGCGCCTCGCCGTCGTCGGCTGTCCGGCTACGCCCTTACGAGGAGCTGGAAGTCGAAGGCGTACCGGGACGCACGGTAGATGTGCGTCCCGTACTCCACCGCCCGGCCCGTGTCGTCGTACGCCGTGCGCTGCATCGTCAGTAGTGCGGCGCCCGGGGATTCGTCGAGGAGGGTCGCCTCCTCCGGCGTCGCCGCGCGGGCGCCGATGGTCTGGCGGGCGCTGTGGAGGGTGATGCCGGCTGTGCGGAACATGGTGTAGAGGCCGGTGGATTCGAGGTGGGGGGTGGAGAGGTCGAGGAGGTTCGGGGGGAGGTAGTTGGAGAGGCGGGCGACCGGCTGGCCATGGGTCGAGCGGAGGCGTTCGATGTGGGTGATCTCGCTGCCCTCGGGGACGGAGAGGGCGGCGGCGACGTCGGCGGGGGCCGGGAGGGTCTCGTTGCGGACGACGACGGTGGTGGGGCCCTGGCCGGCCGCGGCGAGGTCGTCGTACAGGCTGCTGAGTTCGAGGGGGCGCTTCACCTGGCTGTGCACGACCTGCGTACCGACGCCTCTGCGGCGCACCAGGAGCCCCTTGTCGACGAGCGACTGGATGGCCTGGCGGACCGTGGGGCGGGAGAGGCCGAGGCGGTTGGAGAGGTCGATCTCGTTGCCGAGGAGGTTGCCGGGGGCGAGCGCGCCGTGCTCGATCGCCGACTCCAGCTGCTGGGCGAGCTGGTAGTACAGCGGGACGGGGCTGCCCCGGTCCAGCGCGAAGTGCACCGCGTCCAGCGCGGAGGCGGACACGGTACGGGCCCGCTCGCCGGTCTTCGGCATGCGAGGCACCTCCTCGGGGGTAGAGATCGGCTCCGGAGTGTGCGTTCCTCAGGTGTAGGTCCCCGCGGTCACCCCTGTCAATGATTTGTTCTTACATTCGGACCTGTTACTGAAATGATGTCTTAACAAACTATTGACACCGGGTTCGGCAAGGGATTTGATCCCGTCCCAACAGCGCAGCGTCCCGCACAGTGAGGTGCCGGAAAGATGGACAGTGCAACGCCAGCCCGCCCCCGCAGAATCGTCCCGCTCGTGGCCCTCGCCGCCGCCGCGGCCCTGACCGTCGCGGGGTGCTCCAGCAGTTCCGGTGGAAAGAAGGCCGACGAGGACGCCTCGTCCGGCGCCTCCGCCGGCAAGGCCACCACCGCGAGGATGAAGGTCGCCCTCGTCACCCACGCTCCCCCCGGGGACACCTTCTGGGACACCGTCCGCAAGGGCGCCGAGGCCGCGGCCCAGAAGGACAACATCGAGCTGGTCTACTCCCACGACCCGATCGCCGGCAACCAGGCCAACCTGGTCCAGAACGGCATCGACCAGAAGGTCGACGGCATCGCCGTCACGCTGGCAAAGCCCGACGCGCTGAAGACCGTCATCGCCAAGGCGAAGTCCGCCGGGATACCCGTCGTCGGCCTCAACTCCGGCCTCAGCGACTGGAAGAAGCTCGGCCTCCTCGAATTCTTCGGGCAGGACGAGTCCGTCGCCGGCGAGGCGTTCGGCAGCCGCCTCAACACCGACGGCGCCAAGCGGGTCGTCTGCGTCGTCCACGAACAGGGCAACGTCGGCCTCACCCAGCGCTGCGACGGCCTCAAGAAGACGTTCAAGGGCACCACCGAGATCCTCAACGTCAACGGCACCGACATGCCCTCCGTCCAGTCGACCATCACCGCCAAGCTCCGCCAGGACAGCGCCGTCGACCACGTCGTCACCCTCGGCGCGCCCTTCGCGCTGGCCGCCGTCAAGTCGGTCTCCGAGGCCGGGTCCAAGGCGAAGGTCGCGACCTTCGACCTCAACAAGGACCTCGTCAAGGCGGTCCAGGCCGGCACCATCGAGTTCGCCGTCGACCAACAGCCCTACCTCCAGGGCTACCTGGCCATCGACGGACTGTGGCTCTACAAGAACAACGGCAACTCCAGCGGCGGCGGCGAGCAGGCCGTGCTGACCGGTCCCGCCTTCGTCGACAAGACCAACGTCGACAAGGTCGCAGAGTACGCGGCGAAGGGGACGCGGTGATGAGCACCGCCCAACTGGCGCCCCCTGCCCAGGACAAGGACGGGCGCACGGCCGAACGGCCCGTCGTCGTACGGGTGCTGGCGCGCCCCGAGGTCGGGGTGTTCCTCGGCGCGGCGGCGGTGTTCGTCTTCTTCCTGATCACGGCGCCCACGCTGCGTGACGGCGGCTCGATGGCGACGGTCCTCTACCAGTCGTCGACCATCGGGATCATGGCCCTGCCGGTCGCGCTGCTGATGATCGGCGGCGAGTTCGACCTCTCGTCCGGCGTCGCGGTCATCTCCTCCGCGCTCACCGCGTCCATGCTCAGCTACCAGCTCACCATGAACGTGTGGGCCGGCGTGGTCGTCGCGCTGATCGTCTCCCTCGCGGTGGGGTTCTTCAACGGCTGGATGGTCGTGAAGACCGGACTGCCCAGCTTCCTGGTGACCCTGGGGACGTTCCTGATCCTCCAGGGCGTCAACCTCGCGGTGACGAAGCTGGTCACCGACAACGTCGCGACCGACGACATCAGCGACATGGACGGCTTCGACCAGGCCCGCAAGGTCTTCGCGTCGTCCTTCGGCGTCGGCGGCGTCCAGGTGAAGATCACGGTCGTGTGGTGGGTCGTGTTCGCCGCCCTGGCCACGTGGGTGCTGCTGCGCACCAAGTTCGGGAACTGGGTCTTCGCCGTCGGAGGCAACAAGGAGTCCGCCCGCGCCGTCGGCGTACCCGTGAACTTCACGAAGATCACCCTGTTCATGGCCGTCGGGTTCGGCGCCTGGTTCATCGGCATGCACAACCTGTTCTCCTTCAACACCGTGCAGTCCGGTGAGGGCGTCGGGCAGGAGCTGATCTACATCGCGGCGGCCGTCATCGGCGGCTGTCTGCTCACCGGCGGCTCCGGCTCGGCCATCGGCCCGGTCTTCGGCGCCTTCATGTTCGGCATGGTCCAGCAGGGCATCGTCTACGCCGGCTGGAACCCCGACTGGTTCAAGGCGTTCCTCGGCGTCATGCTCCTCGGCGCCGTCCTCATCAACCTGTGGATCCAGCGCACGGCCACCCGGAGGTGACGTTCATGACGACCGAAGGAACACACGGGGCGACCCTCCAGGACACGCCCCCCGGGAACGGCGCGATCGTCGAACTGCGCGGCGCGGGCAAGGCGTACGGCAACATCCGCGCGCTGCACGGGGTCTCCCTCGCCGTGCACCCCGGCAAGGTGACCTGCGTCCTCGGGGACAACGGGGCCGGCAAGTCCACCCTCATCAAGATCATCTCCGGGCTGCACCAGCACACGGAGGGGGAGTTCCTCGTCGACGGGGAGGCGGTGCGGTTCTCGACCCCCCGCGATGCGCTCGCGCGCGGGATCGCCACCGTCTACCAGGACCTCGCCACCGTGCCGCTGATGCCGGTGTGGCGGAACTTCTTCCTCGGGTCCGAGATGACCAAGGGGCCCTGGCCCGTACGCAGGCTGGACATCGAGCGGATGAAGAGGACCGCCGACGAAGAGCTGCGCAACATGGGGATCGTCCTCGACGACCTCGAACAGCCCATCGGTACGCTGTCGGGCGGCCAGCGGCAGTGCGTCGCCATCGCGCGGGCCGTGTACTTCGGGGCCCGGGTGCTGATCCTGGACGAGCCGACCGCCGCGCTCGGGGTCAAGCAGTCCGGCGTGGTGCTCAAGTACATCGCCGCCGCCCGGGACCGGGGGCTCGGGGTCATCTTCATCACCCACAACCCCCACCACGCCTACATGGTCGGCGACCACTTCAGCGTCCTGCGCCTGGGAACCCTGGAGTTGAGTGCCGCACGGAGCGAGGTCAGCCTTGAGGAGCTGACCAACCACATGGCCGGCGGGGCCGAACTCGCCGCACTCAAGCACGAGTTGGCGCAGGTCCGGGGCGTGGACGTGGACGAGCTGCCGGACAGCGTGGGGGTGGGGGAGGGGTCGTGAGCGCGGCCGTGTGAACGGGTCGGGCCGGGTGACTTACCCTGCCGCCATGGACAAGATCGTCATACCGCTGGAAGCCGGCTCTCCGGGGCCGGCTTCCGCGTTGTCGCTGCGGCCCTGGCAGCCGTCCGACGCCCCGGCTCTGCTGGCCGCCGCCCAGGACCCCGCCCTACGCCACTGGACGAGCTTGGCCGTCGACACCGAGGCCGACGCCGAGCGGTGGATCGACGAACAGCGGCACGGATGGGAGAGCGGCCGGCGCCTAGCCTTCGCCGTCGTGGGGGACGGACTCCTCGGACACGTGGTCCTGAAACGTACGGCGGTCGCGGTCGCCGAAGTCGGCTACTGGACGGCCGCCGAGGCCCGGGGGCGGGGCGTCGCCCCGAACGCCCTGCTGGCCCTCACAGAGTGGGCCTTCTCCCGCTACGAGTCCCTGGAACGCCTGGAGTTGATCCACCAGATGGACAACACGGCGTCCTGCCGAGTCGCCGTCAAATGCGGGTACGGTCTCGAAGCGACGCTGCCCGCGCTGCCGCCGGCGTATCCGCTGGACGGGCATCTGCATGTACGGGTGCGGAGTTGATGGCCAGGAGGCTCAACGCGTCCGCGGATGCCGGGTCGTTCGGGGTGTAGAGCTCCAGTCGGTGGTCGGGGCTCTCGGGCTGGAGCCAGACCTGGTAGTCCACGTCGAGGTCGCCGACGCCCGGGTGGCGCAGTCGCATCGTGCCGACCGTGCAGTCGGCCACCTCGCCCTCTGCCCACAGATCGAGTCGAACTCCCGGCTGTGCATGGCGAGCGCCGGCACCGGCTACAAACTCTCCCTCGGCGCCGACGGCCCGCCCGGCTCGTACGACGACTTCGACAAGGCGGACGTCTTCCTGGTCATCGGCTCGAACATGGCCGACTGCCACCCCATCCTGTTCCTGCGGATGATGGACCGGATCAAGTCGTCCGGCGCGAAACTGATCGTCGTCGACCCGCGCCGCACAGCGACCGCCGAGAAGGCCGACCTGTTCCTCCAGGTCGCCCCGGGCACGGACCTCGCGCTCCTCAACGGCCTGCTGCACCTTCTGGTAGAAGGCGGTTACACAAACCCCGACTTCATCGCCGCCAACACCGAGGGCTGGGAGGCGATGCCGGAGTTCCTCGCCGACTACCCGCCGCAAACGGTTGCTGACATCACCGGCATCCCCGAGGCCGACCTCCGCGAGGCGGCCCGCCTGATCGGCGAGGCGGGGGAGTGGACGAGCTGCTGGACGATGGGCCTCAACCAGTCCACGCACGGCACCTGGAACACCAACGCGCTCGTCAACCTGCACCTCGCGACCGGCGCCATCTGCCGCCCCGGCAGCGGCCCGTTCTCCCTCACCGGCCAGCCCAACGCGATGGGCGGACGCGAAATGGGCTACATGGGGCCGGGGTTGCCCGGCCAGCGCTCCGTACTCGCCGCCGCCGACCGGGAGTTCACCGAGCGCCTGTGGGGCCTGGAGCCCGGCACGATCCGCGCCGACGGCGTCGGCAAGGGCACCGTCGAGATGTTCCGGAAGATGGCCGACGGCGAGATCAAGGCGTGCTGGATCATCTGCACCAACCCCGTCGCCTCCGTCGGCAACCGCAGGACCGTCATCGAGGGCCTGGAGGCCGCCGAACTCGTCGTCGTCCAGGACGTGTTCGCGGAGACCGAGACCGCCGCGTACGCCGACGTGATCCTGCCCGGCGCGCTGTGGACCGAGACCGAGGGCGTTCTCATCAACAGCGAGCGCAGCCTCACGCTGGCCCGCCCCGCCGTCGACGCGCCCGGCGAGGCCGTCGCCGACTGGCGGCTCATCGCCGACATCGCCTGCGCGATGGGGTACGAGAGCGGGTTCACCTACGCGAGCGCGGAGGAGATCTTCGAGGAGATC
>NZ_LIRL01000247.1:178-18169 GCF_001419795.1 Streptomyces niveiscabiei | reverse complement strand
GCCGTCGGCGCCGACGGCCGTACCCGGCGCATCGTGGTCGGCCGGATCAAGCTGGAGTCCCGGCCGCTGCTGAGCATCCGGGCGGTCTCGCCCGAAGGCGTCCAGGTCAACCTGATCGTCCAGGACGACTGGCACGTCCGGGTCCTCGGCCCCGGCGCCGCCGTGCTGAACGTGACGGAACTCGAGAAGGGCGACCAGGTCCTCGGCCACGTCGCCACCGACAAGCGGCACGTCGGCTGGCCCGTCGGTGAGTTCTGCGTCGAGAAGTGAGCCGCGCCGCCGGCCCGGAGAGACGATGAGTGACGAAGGCTGGTGGGGCGCGAGCCTGCTCGCCGCCGCGGACCCGAGGGCCGTGTGGGCGCGGGCCGGCGACGCGGTCCCGTTCGGGACGCTCCGCGAGGAGACGGCACGACTGGCCCGCATCCTGCCCGCCTACGGCATCGGCCGGGGCGCGACGGTGGCCGTCCACGGCACCCCCAGCTTCACCCAGCTGTGGTGCGTCTTCGCCCTGTGGTCCCTCGGCGCCCAGGTGATCCTGCTGGAACCGGCCCTGGACCGGGCCGAGCGCGAGACGCTGCTCGCCCTGAGCGCCCCGCAGTTCGTCCTCACCCTGCGCGGACGGCACGACGGCGAGGACGTCTTCGAGGGGGAGTGCGAGGTGCTCGTCCGGCGCAGGCGCGGCGGCCGGCCCGCGACCACCCCGCACTGCCTGGTGCAGTTCTCCTCCGGCACGACGGGCCGGCCCAAGGCGGCCGGCCGCACCGCCGCCTCGCTGCGCACCGAACTGGCCCGGACCGCCACCCTCGCCGCCATGCCACGGGCCGGCGAACAGGTCGCCGTCCTCGAACCCGTCGCGCACTCCTTCGCGCTGATCGGCGGCGTGCTGCACGCGCTGGCCGTGGGCGCCACCGTGGTGTTCCCCCGGGCCGCCACCGACCCGGCGTTCACCGAGGCGGCGGCCCGCTCCCACGTCGTGCTGGGCCGACCGCGCCACTACACCGCGCTCGCCGCCACCGGCACCCGCCTGCCCCTGCTGCGGCTCGCCGTCTCCGGCGGCGACGCCCTGCCCGAGGAGACCGCCGGCGCGTTCGCCCGGCGCCACGGCGTCCTGATCGGCCAGGCCTACGGCACCACCGAGACGGGCCTGATCTCCGCCGACCCCACGGGCGAGTACGGGCCCGGCTCGATCGGCGTACCGCTGCCCGGCGTCCGCACCCGGCTGCGGGCCGGAACCCTCCAGGTCCAGGTGCCCGGCTGCCCCTACCCCTACGACGGCCGGCAGTGGGCCGGCGGCTGGCTCGCCACCCACGACCTGGTCTCCCGGGACCCGGCGACCGGCGCCCTGAGCCTGCGCGGACGCGACGGGCGGACCGCCTCCGGCGCCCGACTCGTCGACATCGAGGCCGTGCTGTGCGCCCACCGCCACGTCCGGGAGGCCGTGGTGCTGGGGCCCGACCCGGTCGAGGCACAGGTGACCGGCACCGCCGAACTGGCCCGGGACGACCTGTCCGCCTGGTGTCGCCGCTTCCTCGGCGAACAGGCCGTGCCCCGGCACATCACCCTGGTGCCCGAACTCGCCAGGTCCGCCAGCGGGAAGGTGCTGCGCGACCGCGCCCGGCTCCAGGAGCGGGGCCGGGCCGCGCACCGCGCCCGTACGGGCCGGAGACCGTGATGGCGGGGCGGGGCGCGTACACGACCGACGCCGAGCGCTGGCGGGCCGTGCAGCACCGGGACGGGGCGGCGGACGGCGCGTTCTACTACGTCGTCCGCACCACCGGCATCTACAGCCGGCCCTCCTGCGCGGCGCGGCTGGCCCGCCGGGAGAACGTCGAGTTCCACTCCTCCCTGGACGAGGTGCGCGCCCGCGGCTACCGCCCGTGCCGCCGCTGCCACCCGGACGAGCCCGTGCCGCACCGGTACTACACCGACACCGTGGCCCGCGCCTGCCGGCTGATGGACGGGGCGCTGGAGCCGCCGAACCTCGACGCGCTGGCCCGGGCGGCCGGCTACAGCCGCTTCCACTTCCACCGGATGTTCAAGGCGACGACCGGCGTCACCCCGTACACGTACTGGACGGCGACGCGCGCCCGGCGCGTGCGCAGGGAACTCGTCGCGGCGCGCACCGTCTCCGACGCCATCTACCAGGCCGGCTTCAACTCCAACGGGCAGTTCTACGCCGCCTCCCCGGCGATCCTCGGCATGACCCCGCAGGCGTTCCGCGCCGGCGGTGACGGCGAGGTGATCCGGTCCGCGCTGGGCGCGTCCCCGCTCGGCCCGGTGCTCGTGGCCGCGGCCGGCAAAGGCGTGTGCGCGGTGCTGTTCGCGGGCCGCGACACGGCGGGCGCCGGACTGCGGCCCCGGCTCACGCAGCTGTTCCCGCGCGCCGAACACCGGGCGGCCGACGCGTGGTTCACCGCACTGGTGGCACGGGCACTGGCCCGCGCCGACGTCCCGGAGCCGGGGCGCGACCTGCTGCCGGCGCGGATGCTGCGGGTCTGCCTGGAGGAACGGATCCGGCAGGAGCTCCAGGAGTGCCGGGCCCCGGCGGCGCGGGAGCTGCGCGCGGGGTGACGACGTACGGCAGGGGGCCCGCCGTACGCCGTCGCCCGGACTCAGCCGCGCAGGCCGTTCCTGTTGCCGCGCAGCTCCTTGAAGGAGTCCAGGTCGGGCACCGTCCAGCCGTTCAGGTCGTACTCCGCCATGCACTGCTCGGCGAAGCCCTTGTACTGGTCGAGCCGGCCGCTCGCCGCCTGGGCCTGGAGGATGTCGGTGCGCACCTGCTCGTGGTTGCCCGAGTAGTTGCGCTCGTACAGCTCGTGCCGGCCGCCGAACTCCGTGCCGACCGCGTCCCACAGCAGCTTCATCAGCTTCACCCGGCTCACCGAGTCGTAGCCGTTCGAGCCGCGGACGTACTTGTCGAGGTAGGGCCTGATCTCCGGGTTGGCGAAGTCCTCGGCACTGGAGTTGACGTAGATCAGACCGCTGGCCACGTCCTGGAGGATGATCTCCTTGATCCGGGGATAGCCGATCGTCATGAACCAGCGGTAGGCCATGCCGTACTCCCGGCGCGGCAGCAGCGCGCCGTCCTTCCACTCCTGCGGGTTGCGGGCGGCGGCGTCGCTGAGCGCCCAGAACATGTCGCGCCAGGCGAGCACCTCGCCGACGCGGGACTGGATGCCGCGGAAGTCCTTGCTGCCGGTCATCTCGACGGCCTTGAGCAGCAGACCCGCGATGAAGTCGATCTTCACGGCGAGGCGGATCGCGCCGTGGAAGGTGAGCCGCTCCAGGAAACCGGACTGCGGGGCGAAGCTGTTCACCCGGTCGGCGTCGCCGTAGAGGAACACGTTCTCCCAGGGGATGAGCACCTTGTCCAGCACGAAGATCGTGTCGTTCTCGTCGAGCCGGCTGGACAGCGGGTAGTCGAACGGGCTGCCCATGACGGCCGCGTTCGCCGCGTAGGAGGGCCGGCAGATCAGCTTCAGACCCGGCGCGCCCATCGGCAGCGTGGCGACCAGGGCGAACTTCCGGTCCCGCAGCGGCAGACCGTAGTGCGAGATGAAGTTGAAGTGCGTGATCGCCGAACCGGTGGCGACGACCTTGGCGCCGGAGACGACCAGCCCGTTGTCGGTCTCCTTCTCCACGTGCACGAACACGTCCTGCACCTGCTCGGTCGGCAGATGCCGGTCGACCGGCGGATGGATGATCGCGTGGTTCCAGAACAGCACCTTCTCCTGCGACTCCCGGTACCAGCGGCGGGCGTTGGCCTCGTAGGGCCGGTAGAAGTCGCTGTTCGCGCCGAGCGTGCCGAGGAACGCCGCCTTGTAGTCGGGGCTGCGGCCCATCCAGCCGTACGTCATCCGCGCCCACGCCGCGATGGCCTCGCGGTCGGCGACGAGGTCATCGACGCTGCGCGGGGTGCGGAAGAAGGCGTGGGTGAAGCCGCCGCTGCCGGTGTCGGTGGGCGCGGTGAGCACACCCCGGTGCGCGGGGTCGTGCAGGGCGTTGTACAGACGGGCCGTCATCAGCGCCGAGTTGCGGAACGCCGGGTGGGCGGTGACGTCCTTGACCCGCTCCCCGTAGAGGTAGACCTCCCGGTCGTCCCGCAGGCTCTCCAGGTACTCGTCCCCGGTGAGCGGGCGCGTCGTCGGCGCCTGGGCGCCCGGTGCCGCGTCGCCGTGCTGAAGCGTCATGTCCTCTTCCTTGTCCGGTCGGTGACCCTGTGGTGGTGGATGGCGGCCGGCCCCGTCGGAGCGGGGGCCTCAGAGGTGCTCGCCCGGAGCGGCCAGGACGCTGAAGTCGGCGGCCCAGCCGTGGGCGGGCCCGTCCAGCGAGCCGGTCCACGCCGACCGGCCCGACGGCCGGCGCAAGCCGCCCAGCGCCCCGGCGTGGAAGACCAGCGGCTCCCCGCCGGACACCTCGAACCGCAGCACCTCGCCGACGTGCAGGACGTGATCGCCGCCGTCGTACGCCGCCCAGGGGACGCAGGTGAAGTGCGCGGCCGAGCCCGCGAGCCGGGGCGCGGCCGGGTCCCCCTCCCAGCGGATCCCCGCGGCCGGCTCCTGCCCCCGGCCCGCGAAGAGCAGGGCCAGCTCCCGCTGGCCGGCCGCGAGCACGTTGATCCCGAACGCCGGACACGCCCCGAGCCGCTCGCAGGTGCGGCTGCGCCGGTCCAGGGAGACCAGCACCAGCGGCGGGTCCAGCGACACCGAGACGAAGGAACTGACCGTCGCACCGTGGATGTCCCCGCCGTCGCCGGTGGTGACGACGGTGACACCCGAGGCGAACTGCCCGAGGCACTCCCTGAGCGCACGCTGCTCGAACCTCACGGTCACGGGAGAGTCCTCTCGATAAAACGGCGGGATCGACGGGACCGACGCGAAAAGAAGCGCGGCGAAGAAAAGCGGTGAACGCGCCTCCGGGCGGTATTCCCTGGGCATTGTTCCAGAGGTCGCTGAAGAACCGGTCCAGGGATTACCGGCCGCTCGGGATTTCCTTGACTCGCGTCTGTCGCGCGCTTTAGCTTTTCTGGTAGGAGAGCGGAATAAGGTCGGCACCTCCCACGTTCCCGCAGGTCGGAGGGGTCGTCAAGCGGAACAAGGGGGTCCCATGCGTATTCAAGTCGAGGTGAATGAGGCCGTACAGGACTACGTGGCCGATATTTCCCTGCGAGAACCCGATCTGCTCAAGGAACTCCGGGTCAAGACCTCGGAACTCCCGCTCGCCCTCATGCAGATCTCCCCAGAACAGGGGCAGTTCCTCTCCCTGCTGGTCAAGGCGACCCGGGCCCGGCGCGCCCTGGAGATCGGGGTCTTCACCGGCTACAGCCTCCTGTCGACCGCCCTGGCGCTCCCCGAGGACGGCCGGGTGACCGGTCTCGACATCAGTGAGGAGTGGATGGCGGTCGCCCGGGACTTCGCCGAGCGCGCCGGGGTCGCGGACAAGGTCGACCTGCGCGTCGGTGACGCGCGCCGCTCGCTGGAGGGCCTGCTGGCCGAGCAGGGCGCGGCCGGCTCCTTCGACCTCGTCTTCATCGACGCCGACAAGGAGAACTACGCGGCCTACTACGAGGCCGCGCTGACCCTGCTGCGCGTCGGCGGGCTGGTCGTCGTGGACAACGTGCTGTGGCACGGAGCGGTGCTCGACGAGACGCAGCAGGACTCCGAGACGGTGGCGCTGCGCGCCTTCAACGCGAAGGTGCGGGACGACAAGCGCGTGGACCTCAGCGTCCTGCCGTTCGCCGACGGCCTCACCTTCGCCCTCAAACGCTGAACCCCGCCCGCCGCACCACGCAGGGCACTTTCGCCGGCACTAGTCCTCAAGAGGTATGAGCATGGTCCACAACCCACCCGGCATCCAACACGACCCGGCCCCGCCGAAGACGGCGCGGCCGGCCGGCGCGGTCGTCGTCACCCCCGCCGACCAGCAGTACCGGGACCTCGTCCGGGCCCTCAACGCCCGGTACGTCGCGAGCCCGGAGTCCGTCCGCGTCGCCGACGCCCCCGAACAGGTGGCGGCCGTCGTCGCCGAGGCCGTCCGCAAGAACAAACGGCTCACCGTCCGCAGCGGCGGACACTGCCTGGAGGACTTCGTCTACAACTCCGGCACCCGCATCGTCCTCGACCTCCAGAGGATGAACCGCATCTACCACAGCCCCGAACACAACGCGATAGCCGTCGAGCCCGGCGCCCGCCTGCTGGACGTGTACGAGAAGCTGTACGCCACGTGGGGCATCACCATCCCCGGCGGCATCTGCTACTCGGTGGGCGTCGGCGGCCACGTCAGCGGCGGCGGCTGGGGCATGCTCGTACGGCGCGACGGACTGGTCGTCGACCATCTGTACGCCGTCGAGGTCGTGACTGTCACCGCCGACGGCAAGGTCAGGACCGTCGTCGCCACCCGGGAGGCGGACGACCCGCACCGGGACCTGTGGTGGGCCCACACCGGCGGGGGCGGCGGCAACTTCGGCGTCGTCACCCGCTACTTCTTCCGCTCCCCGGGCGCCAAGGGCACCGACCCCGCGAAACTGCTGCCCAAGCCGCCGGCGGAGGTGCTCTTCAGCGCCGTGTCCTGGGCCTGGAGCGACCTCAGCAAGGAGGAGTTCGTCCGGCTCGTGCGCAACTACGCGTCCTGGCACGTCGCCAACATCGGCGCGGACAGCCCGACCCGCTTCCTCACCAGCTTCCTGCTGCTCAACCACCGCTCCAACGGCCAGATCGGCATGGTCACCCAGGTCGACGCGGCGGCCCCGGACGCCCGGAAGATGCTCGACGCCTACCTCGCGCACATGAGCGGCGGCATCACCGTCGGCCCCGGCGCGCTGACCGAGCACATGGGCGAACTCGTGGCCCCCATGCCGCAGTTCGCCGCACCGCGCCGGCTGCCCTGGCTCCAGGCCACCCGGTTCGCCGGCACGACCAACCCGCTGCTCAACGACCCGACGCTGCGCGCCGAGTACAAGTCGGCGTACATGAAGGCCACCTTCCCCAGGCGGCAGGCCGAGACGCTCTACAAGCACCTCACCCGCACGGACATCGACAACCCGGCCATCAACATCCAGCTGACCCCCTACGGCGGTCGCACCCACGCGGTCGGGCAGGCCGACACCGCCTGCTCGCACCGGGACGCCGCCTTCAAGATGCTCTGGTCCGTCCTGTGGAACGAACCGGCCGACGACGCCAAGTACATCGCGTGGACACGGGAGAGCTACGCGGAGACCTACGTCGAGACCGGTGGCGTGCCCGTCCCCAACGCCGTCACCGACGGCTGCTACGTCAACTACCCGGACGCCGACCTGGGCGACCCGCAGTACAACAAGTCCGAGGCGACCTGGGCGACCCTGTACTACAAGGACAACTACCGCAGGCTCCAGCAGGTGAAGCGGGCCTACGACCCGCGGGACTTCTTCCGCCACCGCCAGTCCGTGGAACTGCCCGACGACTGACGCACGCCCACCACCCGGACACCCCGGGGCGCCGCCGGACCCCCGGCGGCGCCCCGGGGTGTTCCCGTGCCCGGGAAGCCCCGGTTACGACAGCAACTTCCGCGGGTGCCCCCGCCCCGGCCCGATCTTTAGCGTGGCACGCGTCACGACATGGCCCGAACACCGAGGAGTGGGGACGATGGCGCGAGAAACGGGTGGCATGCGACGGCGGAAGTTCCTCGCGGGGGGCGCGGCGGGCGGAGCGGCCGTACTGGCGGGCACGGGCCAGGCGGCGCCCGCCCGGGCGGCGGAGACGGCACCGGCCGCGGAACCGGTCACCGTCGTCACCCCCAAGGACAAGCGCTACCAGGACCTGGTGCGCGGCTGGAACCAGCGCTGGGTCGCCGCCCCGGAGAAGGTGTGCCTGCCCGAGACCACCGACCAGGTCGTCCAGGTGGTGCAGCAGGCCGTCTCGGCCGGCAAGCGGCTGACCGTCCGAGGCGGCGGCCACTGCTGGGAGGACTGGGTCTTCAACCCCGAGGTCCGCGTCGTCCTCGACATGACGAAGATGAACAAGGTCTCCTACGACGCCAGGACCAACTCCATCGCCGTCGAGGCGGGCGCCCAACTGCTGAACGTGTACGAGCGGATGTACCGCACCTGGGGCGTCGTCATCCCGGCCGGCATGTGCTTCCAGGTCGGCGCCGGCGGCCACGTCAGCGGCGGCGGCTGGGGCCTGCTCTGCCGCCGCCTCGGCCTGGTCGTCGACCACCTCTACGGCGTGGAGGTCGTGACCGTCGACGCCGACGGCGTCGCCCGCGCCAGAGTCGCGACCCGCGAGACCACCGACCCGGACCGCGACCTGTGGTGGGCCCACACCGGCGGGGGCGGCGGCAACTTCGGCGTCGTCACCCGCTTCTTCTTCCGCTCGCCCGGCGCCACCGGCACCGACCCGTCCGCACTGCTCCCGCAGCCGCCCGCCGAGGTGCTCGTCAGCGCGGTCTCCTGGCCCTGGGCGGAGATGACCGAGAGCCGGTTCGCCCGCCTGGTGAAGAACTACGGCGACTGGCACGCCAAGTACCTCAAGCCCGGCACCCCGGGCGACAACCTCGTCAGCATGCTGGCGCTCAACCACCGGTCGAACGGCGCCATCGGCCTGATCACCCAGGTCGACGCGACCACACCGGACGCCGAGAAGATCCTCGACGGCTTCCTGGCCGCCATGACCGCCGGAGTCGACGTGGCGCACCAGCCGCTGACCGTCCCCATGGGCGAGCTGGCGGCCATGCCGGAGCTCGCAGCGCCGCGCCGGATGCCCTGGCTCCAGGCGGCCCGCTACCTGGGCACCACCAACCCCACGCTCAACGACCCCAGCCTCAAGGGCGACTTCAAGTCCGCCTACTACCGCACCGCCATGCCCGCCGGGCACGTCAAGGAGTTCTACCGGCACCTGACCCGCACCGACCTCGTCAACCCGACCGCGTCCGTGCTCCTCAGCTCCTTCGGCGGCCAGGTCGCCGCGGTCGCCCCGGACGCCACCGCGTCCGCGCACCGCGGCTCCGCGTACAAGGCGGCCTGGATGATCTGGTGGACCGACCCCGCCGACGAGGCCCTGTCGCTGCGGTGGATCCGGGAGTTCTTCCACGGCGTGTACGCGGACACCGGCGGCGTCCCGGTACCGAACGCGGTGACCGACGGCTGCTACGTCAACTACCCGGACATCGACCTGCACGATCCGGCCTACAACACCTCCGGCGTGCCCTGGTACACCCTGTACTACAAGGGCGGCTACCCGAAGCTGCAACAGGTCAAGGCGGCCTACGACCCGCGCAACGTGTTCCGGCACAGCCAGTCCGTGCGGCTGCCGAAGCAGCCCTGACGCCGGACGGCCACTCCTGGGAAGCCACTGAAGGCAAGGACACATAAGCCACATCCGGCCCTCCCGGGCCACCCGACAACTTACGGAGGACACATGACTGTTCGGCCGGGCGAGGTCTATTACAACCCGCGCTGCCGGGAGAAGATCGTCATCAGGACGCCCGCCGCGCACACCGGCGGTGAACGCGCGGTCATGGACCTGTACGTCGAGCCCGGCGGATTCGCCGCCGGCTATCACACCCACCCGTTCAGCGAGGAGATCTTCACGCTGGTGCGCGGCAGCCTGCGGGTGCACGTGGGGGGACGCGACGTCGTCCTGGACGAGACCGGGCAGACCGTGACCGTGCCGGCCGGGACGGTGCACCGGTGGTTCGGGAACACCGAGAAGGAGACCTCGTTCGCGGTGGTCGAACTGGTCAACCGGGCCGACCGGTTCGAGCAGCTGATACTGCGCCAGCTCTTCGGGCTCGCCCAGGACGGCAAGACCGACGCCGAGGGCCGCCCGAACCTGCTCCAGCACGCCGTGACCATGCGGGAGTTCTCCGACGTCCTGCGCTTCACGGACCGCCCCTGGCCCCTCCAGCGCCTGGTGAACGGCGCCCTGGCACCGCTCGCCCGGCTGCTCGGCTACCAGGCCTGCAACCCGGAGTACCTGGAGCGCGGACCGCTGGAGACGGCCGAGGTGGAGGACCTGCCCGAGGCGGTCGCCGAGAAGCTCCGCCGCTACGGGGGCCGGGTGTGAGCGGGGCGCCCCGACGGCACGAAAGGACCCCGGTGGCCACCGGGGTCCTTCGCTGTGGTGCTGCGGCGAGTGAGGCCGTCGTGGTGCTGCGGTGCGTGATGCCGTCGGTCAGAACGACTTGTGGAAGCCCGCGTCGACTGCGTAGTCCGAGCCCGTGGTGCTCGCCGAACGCGGTGAGGCCAGCAGCAGGATCGCGTCGGCGACCTCCTGCGGGTCGATGAGACGGCCGGTGACCTGGCCCATCATCTGCGGGGCGACGGTGTTCATGATGCTGTCGCGGTCCGCGCCGGCCATGCCGGCGATGATGTCGGCCGCGCCGCCCTCCTCGGTCCACCACGCGGTGAGCACGGCGCCCGGCGAGACGGTGTTGACGCGGATGCCCTGGCCGCCGAACTCCTCCGACAGCGCCTTGGTCAGGTTGGACAGCCCCGCCTTGGCGGCGCCGTACTCGATGTTGACCTGGGCGGGCTGGCGGGCCATGCCGGTCGAGACGTTGACGATCGAGCCGCCGCCGCGCTCCAGCATGTGCGGGATGGCCGCGCGGATCGCGCGGACCGCCGAGAACAGGTTGAACTCGATGACGGCCTGCCACTGCTCGTCGCTGCTGTCGAAGAAGCCGGTGCGCGGCATGGAGATGCCGGGCGGCGGGCCACCCGCGTTGTTCACCAGGATGTCCAGACCGCCGAAGTGCTCGACCGCGCGGGCGACGACCTGACCGGGGGCCTGGGGGTCCATCAGGTCGGCGGACACGTGCAGCAGGTTCGGGCCCGCGAGCCCGTCCAGATCCGGCGTGCTCTTGCGGGAGACCGCGACGACCTTGGCACCCTCTGCGAGCAGGGAACGGGTGACGGCCAGGCCGATGCCCTTGGAAGCGCCGGTCACCACGGCCACGCGGCCGGAAAGCTTGAGGTCCATGCTTGTCCTTCTCTTGGTCGAGGCCCTCGCCCGGGAGGCAGGGGAGAGCCCTGCGGTGCGCTCTCGTCAGGTGAAACACCGGCGACCGCCATCGGGTTGCAGGGGGAGCGGTGGGCGCGTGACCGCGTCCCGGGGGAGGGGGCCTACACGCTCAGGAGCACGGTGTCCGACGTGGCGGAGCGGCCGGTCGGGGTGGTGCGCGGGGGCAGGGCGACCGTGTCCAGGGAGAGGTGCGGTTCGGCCGAGGAGGGGGCCTCCAGGCGGGGGTGGCCGACCAGGATGTCGGTGATCAGGTGGTGGATGTGCGCGTGGGGCGAGGTGCCGAGTTCGTCGCGCAGGACGCGGCAGAGGCGGTGGAAGACGCCGAGGGCGTCGGCGCGGCGCCCGGAGCGGTAGAGGGCCAGCATCAGCCGGCCGGTGAGCCGCTCGTCGCTGGGGTCCTGGTGGACCAGGGAGGCCAGCTCGGGGAGCAGCTGATGGTGGCGGCCGAGCCGCAGTTCGGCGTCGACGCGCCGGACGACGGACTCGCCCCGGTCGCGTTCGGTCGCGGCGAGGGCGGCGCGCAGCAGTGGCCCGGTGGGCGCGTCGACGAAGCCCGGCAGGGCGTGCGCGGCCCGCAGGTGCCGGACGCCCGCTTCGAGGGCCCCGGCGTCGAGCGCCGCCCGCCCGGCACGCAGGCGCTGTTCGTAGGCGTGCAGATCGAGTTCGCCGTCCTGGACGCGGAGCAGATAGCCCTGGTCGCGGGTGACGAGCCGGCCCGAGGAGCCCGCGGCCGACGGTGCGCCGTCGCCGTGCAGGATCCGGCGCAGCTGCATGACATAGGTGTGGACGGCGGCGACCGCACGCGGGGGCGGGCTGTACTCCCACAGCTCCTCGATGAACTGGGCCATCGACACCACCCGGTTCGCGTTCATGAGCAGGAGGACCAGCATCTGACGGTGCTTGGGTGCGCTGGGGGTCCTGTCGGTGCCGTTCTCGGTGACGGACATGGCTCCAAGGATGCAAAAATGCATTACCTCTCCACGGATATGCGCCCGGTCGGTAACGCTGTAACGGTAACCACGACGCCACCCCGAGGCGAAAAATCCGGGAGCCACTTTGGCAACTCCCGAGCGGACCGGAAGATTCCGTCCGGGAGCTAATGGCCGGTGACGCGAGCGAGTATTTCCGCCGGATTTCGAGGCTCCCGGTCGCCCCGCCAGGCGATATGTTGATCGGGGCGTACGAGAACAAGGTCGCGACCGTACAATTCCCGGCCCGCCGGGTCGTCGACGTGCACCACGGAAAACGGAATTCCTCGTTCGCGGGCCGCTTTTTCCAGACCGGACGTGTCGTGGTGGCGGGAGCGCAGGCTCAGGAGCGTGAACCCGGTCCCGAACCGGTCGAAGAGGGAACCGCCCGCGCCGTGCGTGTCGTCCAGCCACAGGTGCGGCGCCCGCCCGCCGGGCACCCCCGAGGGCGTGTACGACGTGAAGTCGTCCGGGGGCGGGTCGCCGGAGGGGATCACCACGGGCGAGCCGTCGTAGCGGGCGCCCAGCTGCACGCCGAGCGTGGCCATGGTGAGCAGCCCGTACCGCGCCAGCCGCTGCGCCGTCGCGCGCCGCGCCGCCGCGCCGGCGGCCGAGTCCTCCTCCAGGGCGCCGGGCCGCTCGATGGCGCCGAGGGCGATGTTGAGCCCCCGCGCGGCGGCGGTGTTACGCAGGGCGACGGGCCGGCGCTCCGCCTCGTACGACGGCAGCAGGCCGGGCCCCGCCCAGCCCTGCACCGCGGCGGCCAGCTTCCAGGCCAGGTTCGCGGCGTCGTCGACCCCGGTGTTCATGCCGAACCCGCCGTTGGGAGTGAACAGGTGCGCGGCGTCCCCGGCCAGCCAGACCCGTCCGCGCCCGAACCGCTCGGCGACCAGCGCGGCCCCCGGAGTCCAGGCCCGCCGCCCGCGCACCGCCACCTCGACGGGCACGCCGACCGCGCGGCGCACCAGCTCCACGATCGCGCCGTCGTCGGGGTCGTCCGGGTCGGCCGAGCTCGTGAGCAGGAAGAACTCGTCGTCACCGTCGAGGGCGATCAGGTTGATGGCGAGCTCCCCGTTGAACACCCAGTTGCTCCACGCGGCGTGCTCGCGCAGGAAACGCCCGTACAGGCCCGGCACCCGCAGCCGCGCGGCGGTCGCCCTGCGCCCCAGTACGTCCTGCTCCAGCGACCCCTCCCCGGCGTACGAGGCGCCCAGCGAGCGGCGGACCAGGCTGCGCCCGCCGTCGCACCCCACCGCGTACCCGGCCACCCAGGTGCGCGGCCCCCGCGGACCCTCCGTGCCGAGGACGACGGCGCCGTGGGCCTCGCGCACGGACGTGACCCGGTGGCCGTAGCGCAGGGTGACGCCGGGCCGGGTGGCCGCGTGCTCCCACAGCAGCCGCTCCACGTACATCTGGTTCGCCCGGTGCATCGGCTCGGGCACCTGGTCGGTGCGGTCGGCGGCGGCCACCGCGGCGCGCACCGCGTCGGCGCCCGGCCACGGCAGCCGGGCCAGCAGCCGGCCGCTGTAGCGGGTGAAGAAGGAGATACCGGCGTCGTGCGAGCCGGGCAGCCCCAGTTCCCTGACCCGCGCGGCCAGGCCGAGGCGGCGGTAGTGCTCCATCGTCCGGGCGTTGTGCGTGCTGCCGCGCGGCTCGTCCAGCACCGAGTCCTCGGTGTCGAAGACGACCGACGCGACCCCGTGACGGTCGAGGAACAGGGCGAGCAGCAGCCCCACGGGACCGCCTCCGACGATGGCGACCGGCGTGCGCGCGGGACGGTCGTGGCGGTCCATCGAGTGGCCTCCAGGAAGAGTTTTCCGCGATATGCCCGCGTCATCTTCGCAACGCCTTCTGAAGGATTGCTGGAGATGCCGCTCAGGGAATCGGACAACGCCTTCTGGAGAGGACCTTTAGCTGACGCCTGGACACTCTGCTGACAGACCTGATCGCCTTCTCGAAGTCCGGCGGAGTGAGAGGTAACCGATGTTTCTCCTGGGCACGCACCGGTCGGTTGTACAGCGTATGCGCCTCTACGCCGACCCTCATCTCGGCGCGGGGAATTTCTTCTGGCACGCCTGGCGGATTTCGAAGGACCGGAACCGTCCGCTTCTGTTCCACCCCGACGTGACCAGGCCGGGCTGGGAACACCGGGAGTGGCACAGCATGTCCCTCGACGACATCCGCGTCACCGTCCTCAGGTACGCGCACTGGTACCGCGAGCAGGGCGTGGGCGCCGGGTCCCACGTCGGCCTGTGCACCGGCCACGGGCTGTACGGCCTGCTGCACCACATCGCCGTCACGAGCCTGGGAGCGGCGGCCGTCCACTGCAATCCGCGGATGGCGCCGCAGACCGCGTCCGAGTACTTCGCGCGCACCGGTACCGGCCTCGTGGTGGGCGACGCCGACCTGCTGAAGGACCTCGCGTCGGCCCACCGGGAGCCGGGCACAGCGCCGCACCTCGTGGACATCCGCGCCCTCGACGAGGAAGCCGTACGCCCGGGCGCCCCCCTGCCGTCCTTCCCGCACCGGCACGCCGACGACGACCTGGTGATGATCTCCCACTCGTCGGGAACCACCGGCCGCCCCAAGGCACCGGTCTTCCACCACCGGTCCTTCTTCGTCGGCAAACGCGTACGGCTGTGGACCTTCCCGTCCCGCCGCACCGACCGGCTCCTGACCGCCCTGCCGCACAGCCACTCGGCCGGCATCAGCTACCTGTCCATGGCGCTGCTGCTCGGCATCCCCACCCTCGTCCTCGACCAGGCGAGCGGCGAGCGCGTGACCCGCGCCGTCAACGCCTTCAAGCCGACCGTCGTGCTCGGCTTCCCGCTCACCCTCGCCGAGGTCGACCCGGCCGCGATCCGCCCCGAGGCCGCCCGGCTCGTCCACACCTGGAACGGCATGGGCGACGCCTCCCACGAACGCCACATCCGCCCCCTGGTCGCCCTCGGCGCACCCGGCACCGGCTCCGTCTACCTCGACGGACTCGGCTCCTCCGAGATGGGCATGGTGCTGTTCAAGGCCGCCCACACCGCGCGCTCCGAGCACTACGGCCGCTTCATCGGCAAACCCGTCGGCGTCGTCCGCAAGGCCGCCGCGCTCGACCCGTCCGGGCGTGAACTGCCCGCAGGACAGCCCGGCATGCTCGGCGTCAAGGGCCCCAGCGTCACCCCCGGCTACTGGGACGACCCGGGACTCACCAAGCAGTCGGTCCTCAACGGCTACTTCCTCACCGGCGACATCGTCCGCCACGACGGCGAGGGCAACTGGTACCACCTCGACCGCACCCCCGACGTCATCCGCACCGCGGCCGGCGACATCCACAGCCTGCCCCTCGAAGAGGTCGTCCTGAACACGACCCAGGCCCTGGACGCCGCCGTCGTCGCCGTCGCCGACCCGCGCCAGCCCGGCAGGTCCTGCCCCGCGGCCGTCGTCCACCACACCGACGGGATCCACCGCAGCGCCGCCGACCTGCTGGCCGTGTGCAACACCGCCCTGGACCGTGCGGGACTGCCGAGGCTGGCCGCCCTCGTCGTCGCCGGCACCCGCGACGACCTCCCCGTCGGCGTCACCGGGAAAACCCTCAAGCGGGTGCTGCGCGAACGCCACCACGACCTGCTCAGCCGGCCCGCCACCGACTCCGCCGCCACCACCGCGCCCTGACGGCACGCCGAACGCCCGCGAAGAAAAGGACCGACCATGCCCGACCACAAAGCGGCGCGCCGGATCGTCGACATCATCACCGGCACCTGGCAGGCACAGGCCCTGTACGCGGCGGTCGCCCTCGGCATCCCCGACCAGCTGGCCGCCGGGCACACCACCGACGAGACCCTCGCCGAGCGGACCGGCTCCGACCCGGACGCCCTGCGGCGCCTGATGCGGCTGCTGACCGCCATGGACATCTTCGAACCGGCGCCGGACGGCTACCGGCTCACACCGGCCGGAGAACTCCTGCGCACCGGCACCGACCACTCCCTGAGCGACATGGTCCGCATCTACGGCGACGAGTTCCACCGCGCCTGGGGCGCGATCGTCCCCGCCGTACGCACCGGCACCTCCGGTTTCCAGCACGCCTTCGGCGAAACGATCCACGCCCATCTCCGCGACCCCGACGCGGGACTGCGGTTCCAGCGCGCGATGAACGCCGGCACCGTGTTCTTCCCCGACGTCCTGGACGCCTTCGACTTCGCCGGCCACCACACCGTCGTCGACGTCGCCGGAGGCAGCGGCATGCTCCTCGGCACGGTCCTGAACGCCCACCCCCGGCTGCGCGGCATCCTCTACGACCAGCCCCACATGGTGCCCGTCGCCACCGCCCACCTCGACGCGGCGGTCGGACCCGGACGCTACGAGACCCGGGCGGGCGACATCTTCCGCGGCGTGCCCGACGGCGGCGACGTCTACCTGCTCTCCCGCGTCCTCCAGGACTGGGACGACGACCACTGCGTGACCCTGCTGTCCCGCATCCGCGCGGTCCTGCCCGCCGACGGCCGGCTGCTGATCCTCGAACGGATCGTCCCCACCGACGGGGAGACCCTGCTGCCGCTCCTGTACGACCTGCACCTCCTCATGGCCGCCGGCGGCCGGGAACGCGACCTCCCCGGCTACCGCGCCGTCCTGTCCGCCGCCGGACTGCGCCTGGAAACCGTGCACCCCCTCGCCCTCGAAACCAGCCTCCTCGTCGCGGCTGCCGCGTGAGCGCGCACCCGCCCCTTCCGGCACCTGACGGAGAAGCCGAGATGAGCAACGGGGACCTCACGGTCTGCGTCGTCGGCGCCGGACCCCGGGGCCTGTCCGTCCTGGAGCGCCTGTGCGCCAACGAGCGCAAGTCCGCGTCGCGTTCCTCGGTCGTCGTCCACGTCGTCGACCCCTACCGGCCCGGCCCCGGCCGGGTCTGGCGCACCGCCCAGTCACGGCACCTGCTCATGAACACCGTGGCCTCCCAGGTCACCGTCTACACCGACCACAGCGTGACGATGGACGGGCCGGTGGAGGAGGGACCCAGCCTGTACGAGTGGGCCGCCGCGCTCGCCCCGCCGCAGGACAGCGCCCTGCTCGCCGAGGCCCGGCGCATCGGACCCGACGCGTACCCGAGCCGCGCCCTGTACGGCCGCTACCTGGAGGAATGCTTCGACCGCATCGTCGAGGGCGCCCCCGGCCACGTCACCGTCCAGGTGCACCGGCGCCTGGCCGTCGCCGTCGACGACACCGGCCCCGGCGCCGCGCAGACCGTGACCCTCGACGACGGCACCCGGCTCACCGGACTCGACGCGGTGGTGCTCGCCCAGGGCCACGTACCCGCTCAGCCCTCACCCGACGAGGCACGCACCGCCGACGAGGCGCGGACCTACGGCCTCGTCCACATCCTGCCCGCCAACCCGGCGGACGTGGACCTGTCCGCGCTCGCACCCGGCCGGCCCGTCCTGCTGCGCGGACTCGGCCTGAACTTCTTCGACCACATGGCACTCCTCACCACCGGGCGCGGCGGCCGGTTCGAGCGGACGGGCGACCGGCTGCGCTACCTGCCGTCCGGAAACGAGCCCAAGCTGTACGCCGGTTCCCGGCGCGGCATCCCCTACCACGCGCGCGGCGAGAACGAGAAGGGCCCGCACGGCCGCCACCTGCCCCGGCTGCTCACCCCCGCCCGGACAGCGAACCTCCTGGCCCGCGCGCGGGACGGCGAGCGGATCCACTTCGGCACCGACGTGTGGACACTCATCGCCAAGGAGGTCGAGAGCGTCTACTACGGCACCCTGCTCACCGCCACCGGCCGCGACAACGAACGCGCCACCCTCGTCGACCGCTACCTGGCGGCCCCCACGAACGAGGACGAACACCGCCTCCTCGACACGTACGGCATCCCCGCCGCCGACCGCTGGAACTGGCAGCGGATCACCCGGCCCTACGGCGCACGCGTCTTCACCGGCCGCCCCGAGTTCCGCGACTGGCTGCTGGAGTACCTCGCCCAGGACGTCCGCGAGGCACGCGCCGGCAACCTCAGCGGCCCGCTGAAGGCCGCCCTCGAC
>NZ_LIRL01000247.1:0-146 GCF_001419795.1 Streptomyces niveiscabiei | reverse complement strand
GCCGGTCGGGCCGGGCATGCGGGTGCGCGTCCGCACCGACGGCGCCGGGACACCCGTCTTCGAGGCCACCTCGGACCGGGTCGGCGGCGACCCCGTCCACGCCACCGCCCTGATCGAGGCCCGCCTCCCCGAACCCGACGTACGCC
>NZ_LIRL01000246.1 GCF_001419795.1 Streptomyces niveiscabiei | reverse complement strand
GGGTGTGCAGGGCGTCGGTGTGGCGGGCGACGGCGTGTTCCAGCAGGGTGCGCAGGTGTTCGTGGGCGGCGGGGCCGGAGGGGAGGGTGAAGCCGAGGGCGGGGGCGAGTTTGGTGACCATGCCCGAGTCGACGGGGATGATGCCGCAGTGGTAGCCGCGGGCGTACAGGGCGGCGCACTGGGCGACCTTGTAGGAGGCGCCGCGCACCTCGCGGGCGAAGGCCGCGATGAACGTGCCCGCGTCCCAGGAGTCCGGGTCGGTGCCGTCCTTGTCCCAGCGGGCGAGGGCGTCGGCCAGGGCGTANNGCCGAGCGGGGCGACGAGGTCGCGGGCCTGGCCGTCGTCGAGATCGGTGAGGGCGTCGAAGCCGATCGCGTCGGCGCGGGCGAGGACGGCCGCGTAGGTGTCGACCATGCGGTAGTTGATCCGGGTGGACCAGCCGGCCGCGAGCATCCGCATCCGCGGGTCGGCGATGGTGGGCGGCCACCAGCGGTTGTGGTCGTGGTTGGCCTCCACCTCGGCGCGGACGTCGTCGAGGGCTGCGGCGCGGGCGACGAACGCCAGGACGCGGTCGTCGCTGCGCCTGCTGGGTCTGGTGACGGTCACGGCGCTGCTCCTGGATCGGGAGGGAGGGGGGTGGCGAGGGCGAGGTTGGAGGAGATCACGGGGATGCGCAGCTGCTCGCGCAGGGCTGCCGTGGCGGTCAGGGTGCGCCAGCCGGTGCACGACAGCACGAGGGCGTCGGCCCCGGCGAGCGCGGCCGGCGGGAGGCCGTCGCACAGCGTGAGGATCTGCGCGGTGGTGATGGCGGAATAGCCGTCGTCGAGGCCGAGGCAGGCGTGGGCGGTCACGTCGATGCCGCGTGCTGCGAGGGCTTCGGCTTCGGCCCGGGTGACCGGATCGGGGTAGGGCGTGGCCAGCGCGACGCGGGCCAGGCGCCGCCGGTGCAGGGCGGTGGTGAGGGCGTCGAAGGCGGTGATCACGCCCGGCGGGAGCGCAGGACCGCCGGTGAACCCGGCGGAGGTGCACGCCAGCACGGTGGCCTCCAGCGGAAGATGGCGCAGGGAGTCGACAGCACCCGTGGCAGCGGCCCGCAGCCCGTGCCAGAAGGAGTCGTCGACGGCGGTCGTGCGGGAGGCCGGCACGAGCCGAGCGTAGTGGAAGACCGTGCCCGGCTCGCCGAGTTGAGGCAACTCCTCCTCCACCGCCACGTTGGCCCACGGCAGCAGCACCCCCACACGCCGCACCACTTCCGCTGTGGGGTCAGCGGGCACGGCGGGTGCCGTAGAGGACGCGCGGGGCGTGCCCGGTGACGGTGATGTCGGCCGTCGTGCCCACCGGGACGACGGCCCCGGGCTCGATGATCTGGATCGCGTAGGAACCCAGGCGGCGGAACCAGGTGCCGCGCTCGTCGACGAAATAGGCGTGCACGCCGGGAATCTCCAGGCCGGCCGGGTAGACGCGTTCCTTCATCGGCCGGTCCCACAGCTCGTCGATGTCGGCCTTCCAGGTGGCGAAGTGCTCCGCGGACGGCAAGCCCTGAAGACTCGTCTCCTCCTCCGCGAGCGGGGTGCCCGGGAAGGCGCGGGCCATGCGGACGTTGGTGCGGTGGCACATCAGCCCCGCGTCGAAGATCCGCCGCAGAGCGGTGAGGTTGGCCAGATGCGTGGCGTGGGTCTCGCCCGGCAGACCGTAGATCAGGTTGAGGCCCGGCAGCAGCCGGGGCAGCCCGCCCGGCCCACGTGCGGAACCGACCTCGTTCACATGCTCGACGGCCCGCACCAGAATGTCCTCGGTGCACGTCAGGGTGTTGCGCTCGATCACGGCCGGGTCGAACGACTCGATCCCCATCGGCGCGCAGTTGCCCTCCGTGCAGAACTCGGCGACCGCCACCGCGATCCGCTTGCCGGACGGCGCCGCCACGGCCAGCGGGTCGGCGTTGTCGATGTGCAGCATCTCAAGATCCGGGCAGCGCTCCCGGATGCCGCCCAGCAGCGCCCGGACCGCCTCCTCGCTGCGCCCCTGGTAGGAGAAGAAACAGGTCTGCTGGCCGAGCCGGAAGTGCCGTACCCCCGCGTCGTACAGCTGCCCGGCCTCGGCCACAACATCGTGGACCGTCCGGTGCGCGACCGCCGGTGCCTTGGCCGGCTCGTTGCAGAACCGGCAGAACGCCTTGCGGGTGCAGCCGCGGTACAGCTCCAGCTCGGCGACCGGTGACCACGGCATCTGGGCGATCAGCCCGGCGAACGAGCCGCGGTCCGCCTCCAACTGCCCGTAGGAGGCCGGTGTGCGGCTGCCCAGGGCCAGGGTGGAGGAGGTGACGGTGTGGGTGTGGACCGCGTCGAACAGCCCCGCCCAGGACGCCGGTTCCGACAGCGCCCAGGTGGCCATCGGGCCGAGCAGGACACGGCGGCCCCGTACGCAGGCCATCGCACGGGCGATGTCGTCCTGTCCGGCGTTGACGGCGTGCAGGTGCACCGAGGGCACCTTGTCGCCCGCCACCACGACCACCGTCTCCGCATCCCGCAGCAGTTCGACCGCCTTGTCCCGGTTGACGGTCGCCGAGTACGTCAACCGGTCACTCAGCGGCGGCTCCACCGCGGGGCGCCCGCCGGCCAGGCACCAGCGGACGTCGTCGATCGTTACGTACTTCACCTCGGCGTCCGGGCGGGCCCCGCGCAGAGCCGCATACGCCTGCCGCACGTACGCGGACAGGTACGGCGGGACACCCAGACCGCTGGGCTCGACGGTGTAGCAGTCCAAGATCACCACAGGGGCGGTCACCGAGACTCCTCTCCAAGGCCGGCTGATCGGGCCGTGCCGCCCGCGCCGACGCGGGCGGCACACTCCGCCCCCGGCCACAGGCCGAGTAACGAGCGCGTCAGCCTGCCGGTGCAGGAACGCTGTGGAGGCGGAGAGACAGTTCAGTCAAGCTCCGCGCGCGCCTCCCCGGAAGAGGGGACGATGCAGTCCCGCGTGGTCCAGGACAGGGTGACGGGATGACACCTGCACCGCACGCACCGCACCTCGCGAACCTGATCAGCTCGGCCTGCCGGAAACGCGGCTGGAGTACTAGGCAGCCCTGAGGCAGCGCCGGCCCGCGACGGCGACGGTCGACAGGGGGAGGCCGAGCAGCAGGGCCGTCGTCGGGAGCCCCGTCACGCCCAGGAGCGAGTGCCCGGCGGGGTTGTAGACCGTCAGCAGCACCCCCAGCAGGGCGAAGACACCGCAGACCGCGAACGCGAAGAACCCGGCGGCCCGCACCAGCCGCCGCGACGCACTCAACCCGTGCGCCCCGGTCGCGACCACGATCGACAGTGCCAGCGCTATCGACCCGCCCCCGGCCCAACTCACCACCGAATCGGCCAGGTTGTACACCGAACCGGCATCGTCCTTCGAGTTCTGCCCGGTCAGGCTGAGCAGCCACCACACCACCGGCTGCGCCAGCAGCACCCCGCAGATCAGCAGCGCCGTACGCCGGCCCTGGGCCAGAGCCAGCTCCGTCTGGAACTCCGGCGCGATCCGCTCCACGGGCCCGAAGTCGGCCACCGCGCATGCCTCCGCGCTCGCCCGGTCCAGGCCGCTCTCCTCGTACGCCTCGGCCGCGTCGGCCAAGCCGTCACGCGCCTCCGCGAGCATGTCCGCCTTGACCACCCGCGGGCCGCGCAACGCCCTGTCCAACTCGGCGACGTAGTGCTCGATCACCCGGAAACTCCCTGCCGCGTGCGGTTCCCCATCAGCATAGGGACGCCCGTGCATCGGAAGATCGGGGAAGACCCTGAGACAACCCTGATCCCGGGACGCGTCGCTCACCTCGGCGCCCTCATCGACTCCGTGATCACCAGCTGCGGGCTCAGCACCACGTGTTCGTCTCCTCTCGGTCCGGCGCGAGCTGTACGGCGGTCCGGCACCCGGACCGTCGTCAGGGACGGGGGCAGGTCCGTCGTGCAGTGGACGTTGTCGAAGCCGATCACCGATACGGCACGCGGGACGTGCGGCCCCGCTTCCCGCGGCGCGGCCGTCGCGCCGACGGTGATCGCGTCCGTGCGCGCCGGACACGGTGGTGAAGCCGACGCC
Source organism: Streptomyces niveiscabiei (assembly GCF_001419795.1). Taxonomy (GTDB): domain Bacteria; phylum Actinomycetota; class Actinomycetes; order Streptomycetales; family Streptomycetaceae; genus Streptomyces; species Streptomyces niveiscabiei. The sequence continues at coordinate 4,756 of NZ_LIRL01000246.1, read as the reverse complement.
CGCGGCCAGGGCGTGGCGGACCCGGCGGTGACCGGCGGCCACGAGATGGGACGTTGCCTGGAACGCGCCGCTGCACCCCGGTGTACGTGACGTGCTCACGTACACCGGGGTGCAGCGGCGCCCACGGTTGTCCGGCCTCGGCACCGCCTGGCTCGACGACATCACCCTGACCGCCCCCGCCGGTGCACCGGACCGTGTACGTCGACCCGCGAACTCGGGTATGTCGGCGGCTACGGCGAGGGCAACGGGTGTGGCGCCGTGAGGTACGGACGGGTGCCAACTCTCCTTCGTCTCGATGTACTTCCGCTTCCGGCAGGTCACGCCGGTCGATCAGCGCTCGGCGACCGTCCGGGGACGACCGGCGAGACGCTCACCGCGCCCGACTGGATTGACCCCCGGTGCGCCACGAGTTGGGCCCGGCACGGACCCGGCCACCGGCAGGATGATCGGAGCCGGTCAGCGCCTCCGCACCGGCCCCCGCAGCACCCCCGTACCCCACAGGAGTTGACACACGATGACCACCCGGCTCTTCTCCACCACCCTCGGCCCCGCCGACGCTCCGACCGTGCTGCTCGTGCACGGCTGGGGCGGCGACGGGCGTGAATGGTCGTACCACGCCGAGGAGTTGGCGCAGAGGTACCGAGTGATCGTCCCCGACCTGCGCGGTCACGGCCGCTCCCCGGTCCCGGCGACGGGCAACACGCCCGCGCGCATGGCGGACGACCTGGCCGCCCTCCTCGGCGACACCCCCGTGACGGCGGTCGGTCACTCCATGGGCGTCCAGGTCGTCAACCTCCTCGCCGTCAACCACCCCCACCTCGTCCACTCGGTCATCGCCCTTGACCCGGCGCACGGCGCGACGGGCGCCGAAGTCGACGGCATCCCGGCGAGGCTGGCGACGTACCAATCCCAAGGCGCCCGCGCCGCAGCCGAGTTCGTCGCGGGCGCCTTCTCCCCACAGGCCCCGCCCGGCCTGCGCACCGCCCACATCCGCACGGTCCTCGGCACGCCGGACCACGTCATCTCCCAGGCGTACGCGGGGATGTACGTCGACCCCGACGCGATCGGCGTGCGCCCGCTGACCGAGGCGTTCCTTCGCCTGCGCACGCAACCGGCGTTGACGGTCTGGACGTCGGCGGAGGCGGCGACCTGGGAAGAGGGAACCTTCCGGAGTTCGCGGGTCGAGCACTGGCCCGGGGTTGGGCATTATGTGCACGAGGAGCAGCCGGAGCGGACGGTACGGCTCATCGCGGAGTGGATGGGCCGTTAGCCCGGGATCGGTGTGCGGGGCGGGCATCCGGCGAGGACGTGCAGGATGTTGTCCGCCGCCAGGTCGGCCATTGCCGCCCGGGTCGATTCCGCGGCTGAGCCGGCGTGCGGGGTCGTGACGATGTTCGGCTCCTTCGTCAGCGGGGAGAGGTCCGCGACCATCGGTTCCCGGTCGAAGACGTCCAGGCCCGCCGAGTGACGGCGTCCAGGAGGGCCGCCTCGTCGACGACTCCGCCGCGCGCGGTGTTGACCAGAGTGGCTGTCGGTTTCATCGCGGCCAACTCCTCGGCGCCGATGAGGTGGTGGGTCTGTGGGGTGTGGGGGACATGCAGGGAGGCGATGTCGGACTCGGCCACGAGGGGCGCCAGGGGCACGGAGTCCGGCGAGGTGCGGCTGTGGTGGAGGACGCGCGTGTCGAAACCCCGGGCACGGCGGGCCACCGCGCGGGCGATCTGGCCGTGGCCGATCAGGCCCAGGGTGGCGCCGTGGACGTCCAGACCGAGGTACTCATGCACCTGATATGAGGCTCGCGTTGGCGGCTCCCAGGCGGCGCCGGGCCGCGAGGATCAAGGCGAAGGCGAGGTCGGCCGTCGTCTCGGCGAGGGTCCCCGGGCGTGGGTGACGGTGATGCCGCGTTCGGCGGCGGCGACGCGGTCGGCGTTGTCGTACCTCATGCTCGCCGGGGCGATCACGCGCAGGGCCGAACCGGCGGCGTCCATCAGAGCCGCGTCCACCGTGCCGTTGCCGAGGGCCAGGATTGCGGAGACGCCCGGCGCGAGCGTCGCGAGGCCAGCGGGGGACGGCTTGTCCATGCCCGGCCAGGACACGACGTCCGCCGCCTGCGCGAGGCGGCTCAGGGCGGTGCCGGGCAGGGAATCACGGGTCGTCTGCACACGCAGGGGCATAGGAGGACTGTGGGTGAGGTGTGCGAGCAACCCCCGCTGGCGCGGGGAGGACGTTCTGTCCGGGCAGAAGGGCCGCTTCGTCGGCGAACAACCCCTGCTGGCGCGGGGACGACTCCTCGCCGTCACGATGGAGAGCACAGGCGCGGGAACAACCCCCGCTGGCGCGGGGACGACCTCCTGACCTGCCGTCAGGGGCTGGGCTGGGGAGAATAACCCCCGCTGGCGCGGGGACGACTTTGCCCACCGGGCATACACGGCGGCCACCCAGGAACAACCCCCGCTGACGCGGGGACGACTGCCCCTTGACACTGGAGTCCAGGAGGGCCGGAGAACAACCCCCGCTGGCTCGGGGACGACCCCCTTCGCGGAGGCGCAACCACCGGTCGTGTAGAACAACCCCCGCTGGCGCGGGGACGACGTGGTGCGGCGGCGGGCGTGGGCCGCGCGGCGGGAACAACCCCCGCTGGCGCGGGGACGACTCGTACAGGGCCTTGGCGAGGATCTCGGCTCGGGAACAACCCCCGCTGGCGCGGGGACGACGCCCAGATCAGGACGGCGAGAAGGCCGGCGACGGAACAACCCCCGCTGGCGCGGGGACGACCCCGTCGAGGGTGAGGGCAGCACGCGCCCTCGGGAACAACCCCCGCTGGCGCGGGGACGACCAGTGGGGCGTCAGCGGCACCCCGTGGTGCGGGGAACAACCCCCGCTGGCGCGGGGACGACTGGTACGACGGCCAGATCTGGCGCGGCCCGTACGAACAACCCCCGCTGGCGCGGGGACGACTCGCCCTTGCTCATCCCGAACTCTCGGCGCAGGGAACAACCCCCGCTGGCGCGGGGACGACACTATCCGAGCGTGTCCGATACATCCCGGTTGAGAACAACCCCCGCTGGCGCGGGGACGACGAAGAGGGCGGGCACCGATCGGGTGGGGGGAGAGAACAACCCCCGCTGGCGCGGGGACGACGGGCCGACGCCCTGGGCGAGGCCCCCGCACGGCGAACAACCCCCGCTGGCGCGGGGACGACAACGTCGGGGTGACGCTGCCCGGGACGCCGCTGGAACAACCCCCGCTGGCGCGGGGACGACATGTCATCGACCGGACACGCCATATCACCACCCGAACAACCCCCGCTGGCGCGGGGACGACGAGAAGATCGCGATGGGCATCGTCGGCATCGCGGAACAACCCCCGCTGGCGCGGGGACGACTGGAGCCAGGCGGTCGTCCAGGTCGGGTGTGCCGAACAACCCCCGCTGGCGCGGGGACGACCACATGATCTGGTCGAGGGTGCCGATCTGGACGGAACAACCCCCGCTGGCGCGGGGACGACGCCGGACGCGCAGCCGTCGAGGGCGCATCTCGGGAACAACCCCCGCTGGCGCGGGGACGACTGGTGGATCATCACCCCGTGAACACCCGTCGGGGAACAACCCCCGCTGGCGCGGGGACGACGACGAGGTGAGTGGTGGGCGCGGGAGGAGGTGGTGAACAACCCCCGCTGGCGCGGGGACGACAACCCGAACGGGTGGCGCAACGGGCGCTACCGCGAACAACCCCCGCTGGCGCGGGGACGACGACCTGCGGCATCGTGAACTGGATCGGGTCGTGCGAACAACCCCCGCTGGCGCGGGGACGACTGCGGCCGCCGACCCTGCACCGGCATCGTCCCGGAACAACCCCCGCTGGCGCGGGGACGACCGCTCGGCGGCGTCCTCCGGGAGGACGTCGTGGGAACAACCCCCGCTGGCGCGGGGACGACATGGCAAGACGTCCTACTGCGCCCGAAATCCGGGAACAACCCCCGCTGGCGCGGGGACGACCGGTGGCCTCTCGCCCGGCCCCCACGGCACCCGGAACAACCCCCGCTGGCGCGGGGACGACGCGATCTGCACGTTTGACGGTGCGTCACGGGGGGAACAACCCCCGCTGGCGCGGGGACGACTCGCACTGCTTTATGTGGCCGATCAGGTGCGCGAGAACAACCCCCGCTGGCGCGGGGACGACACTTCATGACCTGCGGTGATTGGAGTGGGTGAGCCGGTTTTTCTTTACTTGCTTCAGCGGGTGTTCAGTGGTGGGGGACGGTTGCCACGGTGGGGAAAGGATCAAGGCCGTTCATGTCGGGTTGGCTGGGTGGTTCAAGATCGTCGGTTGGTTCTTCCGGTCGGGGAGGGGCGTTAACGCTACACGGGGGTGGGTGGAATGGTGCTCGGTGGTGTCAGATTGGGTGTTTGCGGCTGCTGTGGTGCGGGAGTTGGCTGGCCAGGGGGCGTTGTCAGTGGTGGTGTCTATGGTTTGAGGGGCAGGCGGAATTATGGATGCGGGGAGGGTTTGAGCGGTGGAGGACGAGCGGTCGGTGGTGGAGTTGATGCGGGTGTTGGGGGTGAGGGAGGAGACGGTGGTGCGTGTGTCGCGGTTGTGGGGGAAGTCTGCTGCTCGGAATGGAGGGCGGACGCATTTGTTGCTGGGGCATCTGCTGGATACGGCGGCTGTCGGGGGGCTGTTGTGGGACCGGTATCTGTCGGCTTCGTTACGCCGTCGTCTGGACGAGGTGAGTGGTGGGCGCGGGAGGAGGTGGT
>NZ_LIRL01000245.1 GCF_001419795.1 Streptomyces niveiscabiei | reverse complement strand
GCGACTCCCCCGCCCAGCCGCCGCGCACACGGCCCTGCACGCGCGCAGCGGCTGGGCGGGGGAGTCGCGCCGGTACGGCGAGGGCGTCGCGATCCTCGCCGGGGACCTCGCCCTGAGCTACGCGAACCGGCTCGCGGGCACGCTGACCGGCCCGGCGGCACAGGTCTGGCACGAGCTGGTCACCGAGATGATCGTCGGCCAGCAACTGGACGTCGCCCTCGCCGCCGAGGCCGTCCCCGACGAGGCCCTGGCCCGCTGGGTCGCCGTCTGCAAGTCCGGCCGCTACACCATCCACCGCCCGCTGGCCCTGGGCGCGGCCCTCGCCGGACGCCCCGCGCTGTACGGCGTGTTCGAGGCGTACGGGGTCGCGGCCGGGGAGGCGTTCCAGCTCAGGGACGACCTGCTGGACGCGTTCGGCGACGAGGAGGTCACCGGCAAGCCGGCCGGCCTGGACCTCGACGAGCACAAGATGACCCTGCTGATCGCGCTGGGCGCCGCCAAGGACCCGGAGGTGGCGCGGCTCGTCGAGGAGAGCCGGCACGCCGACTGGAACCCGGCCCCCCTGCACGCCGCCCTCCTCGCCTCCGGCGTACGCGCCGACGTCGAGAAACGCATCGACGCCCTCGTGACCGACGCCCGCACGGCCGTCACCGGCGCCGGACTGCCCGACACCTGGCGCCTGCGGCTCGAAGAACTCGCCGACCTGGTCGCCTACCGCGACCGCTGACGACTCCCGAAGGACCCCTGCCATGAGCACACTCCTGTACCGCCTGAGCCCCAAACCCGACCACGCCGCCCTGCACCGCAAGGGCCTCTACCTCGGCGTCGTCCCGCAGGCGGCGGCCCGCGTGCGCGGCGCGATGCCGGTGGTCCTCGACCACGACCTCGACGTCCTGCCCGACGCCGGACGCGATCTGACGGTCGCTCAACTCGCGCGCCACGTCGCCGACATGGCGAACCGTCTCGCCGTCGCCGGAGTCCGCTCCGGCGGACACGTCGTGATCTGCAAGGCACCCAACTTCGACCTCTGGCTCCTCGCGACGGCCGTCGAACGCCTCGGCGCGGTCCCGGTGATGCTCTCCCACCACCTGGACTCCGAGGCCCTCTCCGCGCTCCTCGCCCGCCTCGACCGCCCCCACCTGATCACCGACGGCCCCAAGCTGGGCGCCCTCACCGGGGACGGCGTCGACCTGGACACGCTGACCCGGGGCGTGCTCGGCGTGGGCGACGCCGGGCACGGCGCGGTCCCGCTCGCCTCGCTGGACGGCTCGGTGCCGGTCCGCCCGGTGCTGCGCGGCCTCGACGAACCGGCGATGATCACCCACACCTCGGGCACCACCGGCCTGCCGAAACTCGTCGTCCACACGCCCCGCACGATGCGCTCCCGGCTGCGCCCCCAGATCTTCCTGCTCGGCCTGATGCGCAAGCGCGGCACCGTCGCGATCCACACCCCGTTCGGCCACTCCCGGACCTTCGCGGCGATGTCCCTGTGCCTCCTCCAGGGCATGCCGCCGCTGCTGGTCAACGACGGCACCCCGGACGCCGTCGCCACCTTCTTCGCCGCTCAACGCCCGTGGCTGATCGAGGCGTTGCCCAACACGTTCCTCGCCTGGGAGGAGCTGGCCGACGACGCGCGCCGCCCGTTCGCGTCCGTCAAGTACTTCAGCAGCACCTTCGACGCGATCCACCCGCGCACCGTACGCCGCCTGCTGCACGCCTCCACGCAGCGCGCCCAGTTCTTCCAGATCTACGGCCAGAGCGAGGTCGGGCCGGCCGCCGGGCGCCCGTACTTCCGCCGGTTCGCGCACCGCATGGACGGCCGCTGCGTCGGCTACCCGCTGCCGGGCAGCGCGCAGGTGCGGCTGGTGAGCCGGGACGGGCAGCGGCCCTCGCAGGACAACCCCGGGTTCATCGAGGTGCGGTGGGACGGCATCGCCAAGACGTACCACGGAGAGCAGGAGCGGTACGACGCCAACCTGAACGACGGCTGGTGGCGCACCGGAGACGTCGGCTACCGCACCCGGTTCGGCTGCCTGCACATGCTGGACCGCGAGTTCGACGCGATCCCCGGCGTCGGCAGCAACCTGGAGATCGAGGACCTCCTCCTCGACGAACTCACGGAACTCGCCGAGGTGGTCGTCGTGCAGGGGCCCGACGCCGAGGCGGTCCCGGTCGTCTGCACCCACCACGACGAGCCGCTCGACCTCGACCGCTGGCGCGCGGCCACCGCCGGGTACCCGCAGCTCGCCGAGCCCGTCCAGATCCCGCTGGCGCAGCTCCCGCGCACCGCCACCCTCAAGACGCGCCGCGTCGAACTCTCCCGGCGCCTCGCGGCCGGTCTACCAGGGGCCGTGGTCGAGTAGCCCGAGGACGAGGATCGCCACCGCCGTGGCGAGGAAGACGATCCCGCCCACGATGTTGCGGGAACCCACCCGCACGTGGGCGATGATCGCCCCCACGAAGTACAGGATCAGACCGATCGCGGCGAGCGTGCCCAGCACCGGCACCGCGAGCCCGGCCAGCAGTCCGACGGTGCCCGCCGCCAGCAACGACCCGAGGACCGGGACGTACTTGCGGGGGATGCCCTTCATGTCCGCCTGGGTCTTGGGGTACTCATGGCCGATCAGGTACGTGACGGCGGCGGCACCGTTGAAGACCGCGCCGATGATGGTCATGGTGACGAAAGCGGTGGACAAGTTCTCTCCGCATCTTTGAGGACGACCTTGCTGAGCACCGTTCTGAGATGCCCCCCGAGTTTCGTTGATCGTACAGGCGACGGCCCGCCAAGTCTCGGTGATCACGCGTCACTTGGGACGTCAGACGGCATCCCAGCCGTGTTCCCGGTGCGCCGGTTCCGCCTCGCTCACCGGCAGCCACTCGAGCTCGTAGGCGGTGCCGCCGATCCGGAAGACGCCGGCCGACCAGTCGGCGAGTTCACCGTCGACGTCCTCGCCCCGCACCACGCCGTCGTCGGCGGTCAGCGTGCCGGAGGAGCCCACCGGCCACACCATCCACTCCGGCAGCTCCTGTTCGCTGGTGACGCGCCTGCGCCACAGCCAGCCCGTGTACTCCCGCCAGAGGTCCACCCGGGTGACCAGGAGCCCGACCTCCTGCCGGTCGGCGAACACCCGCGCCGCTCCTCGCCGGTACGGATCCAGCCGCACGTCACGCGTGATCACGCTCCTGCACCCCCACCCGTGCTACCAAGAACCATGCCTGCACACGAAGCATCCCACGCATCCCACGCGTACGACGCCGTCATCGTCGGCGGCGGCCACAACGGCCTTGTCGCCGCCGCCTATCTGGCCCGCGCCGGGCGGTCGGTGCTCGTGCTGGAGCGGCTGGGGAGCACGGGCGGCGCGGCGGTCTCCACGCGGCCGTTCGCCGGGATGGACGCCCGCCTGTCGCGGTACTCGTACCTGGTGAGCCTGCTGCCGGACAAGATCGTCAAGGACCTCGGTCTGAGCTTCCGGGTCAGGTCCCGCGACATCTCCTCGTACACGCCCGTCGAGCGCCACGGGAAGCCGACCGGGCTCCTCGTCGGTGGCGGAGATCGCCGCACCCGGGACGCCTTCGCCGAACTCACCGGCTCGGACCGGGAGTTCGAGGCGTGGCAGCGGTTCTACGGCCTCACCGGGCACGTCGCCCGGCGCGTGTTCCCGACGCTCACCGAACCTCTGCCGAGCCGTGAGGAGTTGAGGCGCAGGGTCGACGACGAGGAGGCGTGGCGCGCCCTGTTCGAGGAGCCGGTGGGGGCGGCGATCGAGGAGCGGTTCGCGGACGACACCGTGCGCGGAGTCGTGCTGACGGACGCCCTGATCGGCACGTTTGCCGACGCGCACGACCCCTCGCTCGCCCAGAACCGTTGCTTCCTGTACCACGTCATCGGCGGCGGCACCGGCGCCTGGGACGTCCCCGTCGGCGGCATGGGCGCCCTCACCGACGCCCTCGCCGCTGCGGCCCGCGAGGCCGGCGCCGTCCTCGCCACCGGCCACGAGGTCACCCGGATCGACACCGACGGCCGTACGGCGGAGGTCAGTTACCGCACGGCCGACGGCGAGGGCGTCGCCACCGCCCGCCACGTCCTCGTGAACGCCTCCCCGCAGGCCCTCGCCCACCTCACCGGCGCCACACCGCCCGAGCCCGCCGAGGGCGCCCAGCTCAAGGTGAACATGCTCCTCAAGCGCCTCCCACGGCTGAAGGACACCGCCGTCGACCCGCGCGAGGCGTTCGCCGGGACCTTCCACATCGCCGAGGGATACGGCCAACTCGCCGCCGCCTACGCCGAGTCGGCCGCCGGACGGCTCCCCACCGCCCCGCCCTCGGAGATCTACTGCCACTCCCTGACCGACCCGACCATCCTGGGTCCGGAGCTGACGGGCCATCACACCCTCACTCTCTTCGGCCTGCACACCCCCGCCCGCCTCTTCCGCGACGACAACGACGCCACCCGCGAGGAACTCCTGACCCGCACCCTCGCCCAACTCGACGCGCATCTCGCCGAACCCCTGGCCGACTGCCTCGCCACCGACGCCGACGGCCGCCCCTGCATCGAGGCGAAGACCCCGCTCGACCTGGAACACGACCTGCGCCTGCCCGGCGGCAACATCTTCCACCGCGCCCTGTCCTGGCCCTACTCCCAGGAGGGCGACGGGCGTTGGGGCGTCGAGACACCGCACGCGAACGTCTATCTGTGCGGCGCGGGCGCGATCCGCGGGGGCGGGGTGAGCGGCGTGCCGGGCCACAACGCGGCCATGGCCGTACTGGAGCAGCGGAGTTGACGGGTTTCCGCTGACGTCGGGCACGGTTTCTGACGATCCATCAGAAAACCTCTTCCCTCGGACGACCGTCTGCGGCATCCTGCGCGACATGCAGACGGAGCTGAGCAACCAACTGGGAGTCGAGCACGCCCTTTTCGGCTTCACGCCGTTCCCCGCCGTCGCCGCGGCGATCAGCCGGGCCGGCGGGTTCGGCGTGCTCGGCGCGGTCCGCTACACCGCCCCCGACGACCTCAAGCGCGACCTGGACTGGCTGGACGCGCACGCGGATGGACGGCCGTACGGACTGGACGTCGTCATGCCCGCCAAGAAGGTCGAGGGCGTCACCGAGGCCGACGTCGAGGCCATGATCCCCGAGGGGCACCGGCAGTTCGTGCGCGAGACCCTCGCCAAGCACGGCGTGCCCGAACTCGCCGAGGGCGAGGCGTCCGGCTGGCGGATCACCGGCTGGATGGAACAGGTCGCCCGCAATCAGCTCGACGTCGCCTTCGACTATCCGATCAAGCTGCTGGCCAACGCGCTGGGTTCACCCCCGGCCGACGTCATCGCCCGCGCCCACGCCCACGACGTCCGGGTCGCGGCCCTCGCCGGAAGCGCCCGGCACGCGCTCAAGCACAAGGACGCGGGCATCGACATCGTCGTGGCGCAGGGCTACGAGGCCGGCGGGCACACGGGCGAGATCGCCTCGATGGTCCTGACCCCGGAGGTCGTCGAGGCCGTCGACCCGCTGCCGGTGCTCGCCGCCGGAGGCATCGGCAGCGGCGCGCAGGTCGCCGCCGCGTTCGCGCTCGGCGCGCAGGGCGCCTGGCTCGGCTCGCTCTGGCTCACCACCGCCGAGGCCGACATGCACTCGGCCGCCGTCACCCGCAAGCTCCTCGCCGCAGGGTCCGGCGACACCGTCCGCTCCCGCGCCCTCACCGGCAAACCGGCCCGGCAGCTGCGCACCGAGTGGACCGACGCGTGGGACGACCCGGACGGCCCCGGCACCCTGCCCATGCCCCTCCAGGGCCTGCTGGTCGCCGAGGCGCTCTCCCGGATCCAGAAGTACGAGGTCGAACCCCTGCTCGGGACGCCCGTCGGGCAGATCGTCGGCCGGATGACCGAGGTCCGCAGCGTCCAGGCCGTCGTCGACGACCTCACGCGCGGCTTCGAGCAAGCCGTCGAGCGCGTCAACCGGATCGCCGCAGGAAGGAGCCCCCGATGACCCCCGGCTTCTGGGCCCAGGCCGCCGAACACCCCGACCGCGTCGTCCTGATCGCCCCCGACGGCGAGGAGTGGACCGCCGGACGCCTCCACGCGCAGGCCAACCGCCTCGTCCACGGCCTGCGCGCCGCCGGACTCGAACGCGGCGACGCCTTCGCGATCGTCCTGCCCAACTCCCCGGACGTCATCGCCGCCTACCTGGCGGCCACCCAGGCGGGCTTCTACCTCGTCCCGGTCAACCACCACTTCGTCGCCCCCGAGATCGCCTGGATCGTCGCCGACTCCGGCGCCAAGGTCCTCATCGCCCACGAACGGTTCGCCGACCAGGCGTCGCGGGCCGCCGACGAAGCCGGCCTCCCGCCGAGCCACCGGTACGCCGTCGGCGGCATCGCCGGCTTCCGCCCGTACGCCGAACTCCTCGACGGACAGCCCGAGTCGGCCCCCGCCGACCGCACGCTCGGCTGGGTCATGAACTACACGTCCGGGACGACGGGACGCCCGCGCGGCATCCGCCGCCCACTGCCCGGGAAACTCCCCGAAGAGACCTACCTCGGCGGCTTCCTGGGCATCTTCGGCATCCAACCCTTCGACGACAACGTCCACTTGGTGTGCTCGCCGCTCTACCACACGGCCGTCCTCCAGTTCGCGGGCGCGTCGCTGAACATCGGGCACCGGCTGGTCATGATGGACAAGTGGACGCCGGAGGAGATGCTCCGCCTGATCGACCGTCACCACTGCACGCACACCCACATGGTGCCCACCCAGTTCCACCGCCTCCTCGCCCTCCCCGAGGAGGTCCGCGCCCGCTACGACGTCTCCTCCATGCGGCACGCCATCCATGGCGCCGCCCCCTGCCCCGACCACGTGAAGCGGGCGATGATCGACTGGTGGGGCACCTGTGTCGAGGAGTACTACGCGGCCAGCGAGGGCGGCGGGGCGTTCGCGAGCGCCGAGGACTGGCTGAAGAAGCCCGGCACGGTCGGAAAGGCCTGGCCCATCAGCGAGTTGGCCATCTTCGACGACGACGGCAACCGGCTGCCGCCCGGCCAACTCGGCACCGTCTACCTGAAGATGAACACCGGTGGGTTCGCCTACCACAAGGACGAGCAGAAGACCCGCAAGAACCGCATCGGAGACTTCTTCACCGTCGGCGACCTCGGACTCCTCGACGAGGACGGCTACTTGTTCCTGCGCGACCGCAAGATCGACCTCATCATCTCCGGCGGAGTCAACATCTACCCCGCCGAGATCGAGGCGGCCCTCCTCTCGCACCCGGCCGTCGCCGACGCCGCCGCCTTCGGCATCCCCCACGACGACTGGGGCGAGGAGGTCAAGGCGGTCGTCGAACCGGCCCCGGGCTTCACCCCGGGACCGGACCTCACCGCCGACCTCCTCGCCCACTGCGCCGGCCAACTCGCCGGGTACAAACGGCCCAAGAGCATCGACTTCATCGCCGAGATGCCCCGCGACCCCAACGGCAAGCTCTACAAACGCCGGTTGAGGGAGCCGTACTGGGCCGACTCAGTTGTGGACACGGACGACGCGAAGAGCGGGTGACGCCTTGATGTCCTTCTCGCAGAACCGCGCCGTCACCCACCGCTCCTGCCCGTACAGGCGCGTCTGATCGGTGTAGTGCGGCGAGTTCGGGTTCGACGACTGGGAGTAGGTGAGCAGCGTCCGCGCCACCGGACACCCGCTCCCGTCCCAGCCGACGGCCTGGATGTGACTGGACCCCATCGAGATCTCGGAGTAGCCGCCCCCCGTCGGGTCCCACCGCCCCTCGACCTTGTTCCACACACCCAGCCCCTCGGTCCCGCCCGGAACGGGGATGCGCTTCCCGTTCCGTACGACGAACTGGTGCTCCCCGAGCGGGGAACCGAGCGGAATCCCCGCCGACCGCAGCTCGGTCACCGCGTCCGCGAGAGCCGCCGCGAAGGCCGGGCCGTCGGTGTTCAGGGTGTTCGGCGTGTTCACCGGATCGGCCGCCGAGAACGGCACCTTCCAGCGCTGCGCGGGCAACTTCCGCCAGAACCGGTCGAAGAGCAGCGCGCCCCTGCTGCCGGTGTCCACCGTCCGGTCCCACGCGGCGAGCACCCCGCACGCCTCGGAGACGTCGACAGCCGTACCGCTGCTCCCCGTTGCCACCCCGCCCGGCAGTGCCGAGCACGCCTTCGCCGCGTCGGCCGCCGCCAGGGCACCGGCCGTGGTCCGGTTCGCGAACTGCTGCGCCTGGAGGTCCCGCACGGTCAGCCGCCCGCGCTCCGCGAGCGCCGCGACATCCTGGATCGCACCCCGCGTCCGCAGCCCCCGCTGCGTGCCGATCGTCCCGAAGATCCGCTCGTACCCGGTGATCGGCTGCTCGGCATTGGTCAGCCAGGGACTGTCGTTGGAGTTCTCCACGTACGGCGCGTCTTTGAGGGTCGGCATCTTGGCGGGGCCGAAGACCCCGGGCTGTACGGCGTCGGGGTCGGTCCCCGGCACGCACGCCGTGCGCGAGCCGTCGAGGACCGCGAGCCCGGCCGCCGGGTACGTCGCCGAGCCCAGCGGCGTCGAGCAGGACGCGGCGAGGTCGTTCGTGATCCGGGGCAGCACCTGCGACTGGGAGTACAGCGTGTGCCCGGTGGAGTCGGCGGCGATCGTGTTGACCCACGGCAGGCCCTGGTGCTGCGCCAGCGACGCGGCGATCCCGGCCGTGTCCCGGGCCTTGCCGAAGCCGAGCGAGGTGTCCGCGAACCGCAGGTTGGCCGTGTTCGGGTCGTTCAGCGCGAACGCCGTCGTCGCCGTCCACGGCAACGGGAGCCCGGCGTCGGAGGAGGCGACGACAGGGCCGTACCGCGTCCACCACTGGGTGCGCGTCACCGGCGTGCCGTCCTTCACCGCGACCGTCACCGTGCGCCTGGTCATCGGCTCCGGCTTGCCGTCCACCAGGTACGCGGTCGGGTCGGACGGGGACAGGGTGAGCTGGGTCAGGTTGAACGGGACGCCCGTCGAGACGGTGTGGCTCCACGCGATGTGCGCGTTGTAGCCGATCGAGATCGTCGGCAGGCCCAGCAACGAGCCGCCCGCGACGTCCAGTTGCCCCGGGATCGTCTGGTGCGACTGCCAGAAGCGGCGGCCCCCGTGCCACGGATAGTGCGGGTTGCCCAGCAGCAGGCCGCGGCCGTTCGCCGTCGTGTCGCCGCGGAACGCGACCGCGTTCGAGCCCATCGCGGCGTCGGCCGCGCGCTGCTCCATCGTGCGGATGACGGCCCGCGGATCGGCCTTCCTCGCCGGGGAACCGGCCGTGGGCGGCTGGGCCGCGGTGATCTCGTCGACGTTTCCGCCGTGGCCGCCGAGGACCGACAGGGCGTACACGCGGGCGGCCACGTCGACCGTCGT
>NZ_LIRL01000244.1 GCF_001419795.1 Streptomyces niveiscabiei | reverse complement strand
GACCTCCTCGGCCGCGTCACCCGCTACGCCTACGACCAGCTCGGACAACTGATCTCCCGGACCGACCCGGCGGCCGACGCCGCCACGGCCCTCGCCGCGGAGACCGACTCCGACCTCCTCAACCCCACCAGCACGGACGGCGGCGGCATCACCCGCTACACCTGGACCCCCACCGGCCTCCAGCTCTCGGCCACCGACCCGCTGGGCGCCCGCACCGAATCGACCTACGACGAACTCGGCCGCACCCTCACCGCCACCACCGTCGAGCGCCACCCCACCACGGCCAACCTCATCTCCCGCTACACCTGGGACGACGCGAACAACCAGACCGCCTCGACCACCCCGGCCGGCATCACCACCACCAGCACCTACAACCCGGCCGGCGAACCCAAGACCGTCACCACCCCCGCCGGAACCACCAAGTTCGACTACGACGGCCTCGGCCGCCGCACCCAGACCACCGACGCGACCAACCGCCGCACCGCCACCACCTACAACACCCTCGGCAACATCACCGCCACCACCGACTACGGCACCGGCACCACCGCCCTGCGCACCGCGACCGCCGAGTACGACGCCGAAGGCAACCGCACCGCCACGGTCTCCCCCCAGACCAACGCCCGCACCACCTACACGTACGACGCCCTGGGCCGCACGACCCAGCAGACCGAACCGTTCACCGCGACCGCCTCGATCACCACCTCCTTCGGCTACGACGCGGCAGGCAACCGCACCCGGCTCACCGACGGCCGAGGCAACACCACCACCTACACCTTCACCCCCTGGGGCCTGCCCGAATCCACCATCGAGCCCTCCACCCAGGCCCACCCGGCAGCATCCGACCGCACCTGGACCACCGTCTACGACAAGGCCGGCCAGGCCGTCACGGAACTCCTGCCCGGCGGCGTGAAACGCGAGAAAACCTACGACGGCCTCGGCCGCCTCACCCGCGAGACCGGCACCGGCGCCGAAGCCACCACCACCCCCCGCACCCTGGAGTACGACCTCACCGGCCGCCTCACCGCCACCGGCACCGCCGACGGCGTCACCCGCAACACCTACACCTACAACGACCGAGGCCAACTCCTCACCACAGCCGGCCCTGGCGGCACCTCGGAGTACAGCTACAACGCCGACGGCGCCATGACCCTGCGCAAGACCGCAGCGGGCACCACCACCTACGGCTACGACACCGCAGGCCGCATCGACTGGACCACCGACGCGATCACCGGCAACCAGACCTGGTACGACTACGACGCCGCCGGCCGGCCGAAGCAGGAGCAGTACGCCACCCAACCCGCAGGAGCCACGACCTTCGCGGCCACGGCCCAACGCGCCTACGCCTACGACGACCTCGGCCGCCTCGCCACCGACACCGTCACCACCATCGACGGCACGACCACGGTCGCCTCCACCACGTACGGCTACGACCTCGACGACAACCTCACCTCGAAGAAGACGACGGGCACGGCGGGCGCCGGCACCAACACCTACGCCTACGACCAGGCCAACCGCATGACGTCCTGGACCAAGGACGGCACCACCACCGCCTACACGTGGGACGCCTCCGGCAACCGCACCCAAGCCGGCACGAAGACAGCGACCTTCGACGCCCGCAACCGCCAACTCACCGACGGCACCACGGCCTACACCTACACAGCCCGCGGCACCCTCGCCTCCACCACCGGAACCGGCACCCCGCGCACCCTCACCTCCGACGCCTTCGAACGCAAGATCACCGACGGCGCCACCACCTACGCCTACGACTCCCTCGACCGCGTCCAGACCCGAGGCGCCACGGCCTTCACCTACGACGGCGGCTCCAACAACCTCACCACCGACGGCACCACCACCTACAACCGCACCCCCGACGGCGCCCTCCTCTCCTACACCGACGGCACCACCAAACAGCGGGCCCTCACCGACCAGCACACCGACCTCATCGCCGGCCTCACCCCCAACGCCACCCAGACCACCAGCTCCACCACCTACGACCCCTTCGGCACCAAAACCGCCACCACCGGCACCACCCCCGCCGTCGGCTACCAGTCCGGCTGGACCGACCCCACCAGCGGCGACATCAACATGGCCGCCCGCTGGTACCAGCCGGGCACCGGGTCCTTCGGCTCGCGGGACACCTGGCAACTGGAGCCCACCCCGTCTGCCCGGAGCAATCGCTACCTCTACGCGAATGGCAGCCCCCTCAATTACACCGACCCCACCGGCCATGACGTGCTGGCCCCCAGTCGGACGAGAGTTCCCTACACGAATAGGCCGGACGGAGGACGACAGATCGATCGCGTAATCGTGGGGGGAATAGGGTTTTACCGGAAACGAACTCCGACTGGCATAATTTCTGGGCTTATAGCTGACTATATCTATGACACATACTTTGCCGATTACTTCAAGGTCGAGCGCGCCCCCCTGCGGAGATTGCGCTCCAGTGGCAGAACGATCCCGGCGCCCGGTCCTGCGGTTCAGCCTCAGGGAAACTCGTCACTTGGCTGCGTAGGAATGTGCGGAGGACGGAAGGCGCGTCCGGGGCCTTCCGTAGGGTCGAGCGGGTCAGGTGGAGGAGGCGGGACTTCCTGCTGGATGGTGCCTTGCAGAACAATCACTCCTCCGAAGCCGCCTGTCGATCAGAATCCTAATGACGGTACCAATCCGATTCCCGCGCCGGATCGACCTCTTCCTAAGCCTGATTGGGATGGCAGCTTGGGAGGATGGAAGGAAGGGGATGGGTGGAATGTCCTATTTGACGCATCTCGCATGTTGGGCTTGTTCGGGAGTGACGATTTCGAGCCTGGCGGGACGAATCTATCCGCCAATTATGAGAATTCACTTTTCGTTACACCTGAAACTCAATTTGAATTCAATTCCAGGTTGGATCGTCCGGTGCGTAGCAGTGATTGCGCCAAGGGTTATTCGGCTATTCATTACATGCCTCTCGATGGGCGAGGGAGGGCTCAAGGGATGTATGCCTGCCTGAATAAGGGCGACTATAATTATGTTGATGAAGATGGCGAATGGGTGTTGGAGACAGGTCCTACGGAAATCGTTGGAACCGGGACCACCTTCCCTATCGACTACAATCATGTGCCACGAGGATTTTCGGGTAGTAAGGGGCTGCATCGTGGTCATCTCCTTGGCAGGCAACTGGGTGGCGATGGTGACGACCTCAGGAACTTGGTTCCGTTGTATGCTCGTGTAAACTCTCCTCTGATGTCTGGCTATGAGAACGATCTGGCGAGACGCCTGAAAGAGGGCGAGACGATTTATTATGAAGTGATCCCTCATTATCAAGGTGACGACTATATTCCGGATTATCTTGACTTGAAGTGGGGTGGTAATAT
Source organism: Streptomyces niveiscabiei (assembly GCF_001419795.1). Lineage (GTDB taxonomy): Bacteria > Actinomycetota > Actinomycetes > Streptomycetales > Streptomycetaceae > Streptomyces > Streptomyces niveiscabiei. The sequence continues at coordinate 17,277 of NZ_LIRL01000244.1, read as the reverse complement.
GGAAGGTCCTGGTAGCGTGAGGATTCACAATAGGGCGCGTTAGAATTTTAGGAGTGACTGATGGATTGGGTGGAGCGAATCGCGTCTGCAGTCTCTTGGGAGTCCAGGGATATCTCGATTGACTGGGGTGATGCAGAGCGGCAGTTGGGGGCTGAACTCCCTGAAGACTTTAAGAGATTCTGCTCGTGCTTCGGTGCGGGGAAATTTAGTGACTACTTGGAGGTGTATTCCTCTTCGGCGAGTGGAGCTTTTGAGGTGGTTGAGGTATTGAAGGATTTTCATCAAATCTCTAATGAGCATCCGGTAGTTCGGAAGATGTATGAACCTTATGGATTGTTCACCCCTGATAGAGGTGGGCTAATTCCGTGGGGGGTATCGGAAACTGCGGTTGAGTATTATTGGATCGGTCTTTCGGGTGGTCGTCCGGAGGGCTGGAATGTAGGGGTCCGGGAGCGTGGGGGGGATTTGCGAGAGTATGAGATGGGTATGTCTGAGTTTGTCTACGGAATGCTTACTGATGTGAACTTTGGAGGCTTCGGTATTGCTGAACTGGTTCCGGAGCCATTTTATGTCCCTAGGTATTGACCTGCTGGTATTTCGTTACCGTTATTGATCAGAAACTCATGGGGTTCTCGTTCAAGACGTACTGAACGTGTGGGCTGTCGAAGTAGCCGCGGACGATGTGCGGCCGGTGCTGGCGTCTGCGGAAGAAGTAGCGGGTCTCCGCCAGGGTCTTTGAGAAGTGATCTTGTGTCCGGGTTCGTCATGCCAGTCCGAGAGCGGTGAGGGGCCGTAGGTGGTCTCGGGCGGTGTGGCGGAGGGCCGCGGCGATGTTGGCGTGACCGTCCTGGCGGTGAACACCGACAGCGAGGTTGCGTAGGCCGGCCATGACGCGGGGCAGGTGATGCGTGCGGATCTTCGAGGCGTCCTCGTGGAAGGTGCGGTCGCGGAGGTGGTTCTCGATGCGCCAGTGGCCACGGATCCCGGCGGCGAGTTCGCTGCCGTCAGCCGCGCCGGGCGGCAGGCTCGTGACCAGGTGGATCAGCTCGATCGAAAGCTTGCCTGTTCCCAGGTCCTTTCTCCAGCGGACGACTTGGAGGGCCTGGCGGGCATGAGGGTAGTCGAGGTGGGCGAAAAACGCGGCTGTTTTCAGACGGCGGACCTCGTCGCGGTGGTGGCCCCGGCCTCGTTCGTAGTGGTCCAGGCGGAGTCACGCCAGGGCAGACGTCGGACCTTGTCGTGGAGAGCGGGGTGGTTGCGCTTGATCACGGCCAGGTAGTGGGCGCCTCGTTTGTGCAGGTAGGTGGCGTGGTCGTGCTGGGTGTGCAGGGCGTCCGCGGTGATCACCGCGCCAGTCAGGTCGATGCCGTCGAGAAGTGGGGCGAAGGCCGGGATCTCGTTGCTCTTGTCGTCGATCTGGCGTTGGGCGAGGACCTGGCCGTTGTGGGTCATCGTGGCGATCAGAGCGATGGCCCCTCGGCCGGCGGTGCGTGAGCCGCGGAGCGTCTTGCCATCGACGCCGATGACCTTTCGTTCCTGGAGGAAGTCGCCGATGGCACGGTCCAGGGCGTCGCCGTCCGCGGAGGCCAGGACGAGACGGATGGTCGTGGCATGGGGCGGGCGGATCAGGCCGGTCAGCGGATCGGGCCGGAACCCGGGTAGGGCCAGAACCCTCTGGGGCGCGTCGGCGCCCCACTCTCCGATCGCCGTGATCGAGGCGGCGTCGGCCAGAACGGCGGCGGCCGCAGCGCCGAGCAGGGCCGTCCACGGGTGACGGATGCCGCGACGGGCCCGTGGGTCAGGCACCGCGGCCACATAACTTCGCAGGTCAGCGACTGCCTTCAGCGGGGCAGGGATGGAGGCGTCCCCCAGTTGCCGAAGGCATGACGGCATGCGGGAAGATGGGTGCGCAGGCATGGCCTCGCTCGGTGCTCATACGGCAGTCCGCCCGAGACCGTTCGGACACTGCGCCCGCGCCGACTCGCCCGCTTGACCATCAGCAGTTGACGGGCCATCGCGCTCCACTGCGCTGCCTCGTCTTGGTTCCCCGCAGCTCCCTGCCGGCCGTGGGCATGGCCGCCCGCGTCTTCCCGTGCAGCGGCTCCGCTATCGAGGACAGGGTTCCGCTGATCCGGACCGAACCTTCCCAACCTCGCTGACAGAGCACCAGACAGTGGTCCGCGGCGTCCTCCGTCAGGCGCACGGCGTACAGGCCGGCACAGCTGCCGCCGAGCGAGATCTTCCCGAGCTGTATCAGGAGTTCAGGGGGCGCCCTCGCCTCCGTGCTCGGGTCTCCCGGCCCTTGAACTCGGTTTTCGTGGCTGTTCGGTCATGACGCGTTCGGTGGCTGGCCGAGCCAGAAGGCGGTGACGGAGGGCTGGTCGATGCCGGTGGTCGAGCCGTCGTGAGCAAGGAATTCGGTCGGAGCGATGTAGCCGTCGCCTGGTTCGAGGCGGATGCGCAGGCAGCGCAGCGGGTGTCCTGCGGCGATGTACCGGCGGATGTCCTCGGTGTGGGGGTGGTGGCGGTCCAGGTCGGTGTGGAGCGTGCGGCAGATCTGCTGGATGTCGTGGTCGGCGATGAGCAGGTAGCGCGAGCCGGGGCCGAGGTTGAGGCAGAGACGGCGGCGGCCCTGGTGGCGTCTGGGGTACGGCAGCCGGTCGAAGTTGTCGACGTGCAGGCCGATGCGTTGGCCGGTGGTGGAGTCCGTTGTGGGGGTGGTCCAGTTGCCGGGGCTGGATGCGCACCCCAGGAGAGTGGTGGGCCAGCGGCCGTTGAGGGGGTCGAGGCGGGCGGCGGTTTCGAGCCGGCCGGACAGGTCGTCCGGGGCGAGTGGTGGTAGCGGCCGGTGGATGAGATCGATGCGGATGCTGTCCGGTGTCGAGTCGTCGGCCTGGTGCCGCTCGGCTTCGTCGGCGGTGAGGGGGACCCAATCGTCGCTGGGGACGATGGCGTCGTGGTCGTAGCCGGGCTCGCCGGCGGTCTGCCGGACCGGTGCGGTGTCGCACCGGTCGCGTATGTCGGCGTAGGTGTCGAATACGAGTCGCGGGCCCATGGCCGTGCCTCCCGAGGGCAGGTGCGGGGCTACTTGTCGTCGAGGTCTTCACCGAAGGTGACGTTCAGCTCGGCAGCGAGGGCCTCGGCCAGCTGGAGCGTCTGGGCGTGGTCGATGACGACCTGCTTGAGCGAGGCCAGGCCGCGAAGCTGGGAGAGGTCGTTTCCCCGGAGGTCCAGGCCGCGGTACTTGCCGCCGTCGAACTCGGTCAGCCGTAAGTCGCAGTCGTCGATCAGGGCTCCGCCGAGGTCGGCGGAGGCGAAGGTGGTCTCGCGCAGCGAGCACTTGGCGAAGATCACGGGGCCGGTGGCCCGGAGACGGGTAAGGGTGCTGTAGTCGATCTTGCAGTTCTCGAACAGGACGTTGTCGAGCGTCACGTCTTCGAGTGCGGCGCCCATGAGCTTGCAGTCGCGGAAGACGGCTCGGGAGATCTTGCTGTCGGTCCACTGCAGGGAGGCCAGGTCGCAGCCGGTGAACTCCACGGAGTCGACGCGGAGCTTCTCCAGGCGGGTGCGCTGGGCCTTGAGGCCGGTGATCCGCCCGTCCATCAGATGGGTGTCGGACAGGTCGAGGTCGCGCAGGTCGGCGTCGGCGTAGTAGAACTCCGCCACCCGGCCACGGCCGCCCTCCAGCGAGGTGACGTTGGAGAGATAGAGACCCGGCTCGTTCAGGGCGGGGAGCGTGACGCTCGTACGGCGGATCGTGCGGGTGTCCATCAACAGCCTTTCAGCGCAGTGGCTAGGTCGCCGGCGCTGCTGGCACGCCCAGGGGCGTGCCAGCAGCGGGACGACTCACTTCTTCTTGTCCCAGTTATCCCAGGTCGGGCGGTTGTCGAAAGGAGCCGGGGTCTTCGCCCAGTTGTCCCACGTGGGCCGGTTGTCCCACGCTCCTTCAACGATCACCGGAGGCGGGGCGTCGTGAGTTGCTGTCAACTCCATCACGACGGGGGTGTCGGATGCGACGAGTCGGTCCAGGATCTTCATGCAACAGCCTCCTTGGTTGCGAGCGTGGACAGGGCCGTGACCAGGGCCTGCCGGGAGACCCGGCAGTAGGTGGTCTCGGTGGTCGTGAGGTCGCCGTTCTCGAAGTAGCGGTTGGCGGCCTGTGCGCCGCGGCAGAAGTCGAAGAACTCGCACTCGGCCTGACAGCGGTCCAGGCCGGTGAGAAAGTCGCGTACGTAGCGCAGCCGGTGAGCATCACGGAGGACCTCAGGAAGCGGGCGGTCGAGGATGTTGCCGGCCACGAAGCCGCCGTACTCAGGCGCCGCCGTGTCCGCGAGTTCAGGGGAGAGCAGGACCACGTCGCCCTTCCAGGAGACGGTGGGGATCGGGTCGAGGCGGCGCCCGTCCCACGCAGCTCTGCGGCCGGAACGGATCAGCTGGAGGTACTCGGCAAGCCGTTCGACTTCCCGGACCGCCGGAGCGCCAGGATGCTCGCGGGCCCAGGTGAGGATGCGGCGCCAGAACTCCTCGGCCTGGACAACGGTGGGCGGCTGCCGGCCGGTGTTGACCCCTTCGATCTCCTCGATGTTGAAGCCCACCGAGTGGCCGCCCAGCGAGGCCAGGAACTCCAGCAGCTCCTCTGGCATCGCGATGCCCAGGGTGCCGACCACCGAGATGACGGAGAACGGGATGTCGTGCTCGCGCAGCTGCGCGATGCCGCGCAGGATCCGGTCGAAGGCAGGCTTGCCTCGCAAGTCGACGCGCTCGGCGTTCAAGGCGGCCGGCCCGTCGATGCTCACCCCGACGCGGACGTCGTACGCGGCCAGCAGGTCGCACCACGTCTCGGTGATCAGCGTCGCGTTGGTCTGCACATAGTGGTGGACTCGGCCTGCCCGCCGCAGAGCCTCGAACGGCGCGAGCAGGGCTGCGAACTTCTGCTGGCCCACGGCGAGCGGCTCCCCGCCATGCCAGACGACGCCGATCGGATGGCCGCTGTCGTCGAACTCGGCCACCGCCTGCGCCAGAGCCTCGGCCACCTCCAGGGGCATCTGGTGCTTGAGCTTGCGAAACGGCAGGTAGCAGTACCGGCAGTCCAGATTGCACCAGGTCGTGGGCTGCACCACCACGGTCTGCGGGGCCGCGAACCGCTGCTGGTACCGGGCACGCCACGGGAGGGAGCGAGAGCGCATCGAGGTCCTCTCCTCAACGGACAGAGGGCGACGCCGGCCCGCGACGGGTGCCGCGGAGCGGGATGCGACCACGATCCGCCCCGCGATGACGGGTACGTGATGACATCGCGCTGTCATTGCCGATGACATGTCATCGGTGCGGCGCTGACACTGCCCTGAAGTGGCTTCATCTGCACAGAAGTTCGCGTGCTTCGCTGTGGGCTATCGTGACGGGGTGCCTCGCTCGATTCTGATCCACGACGGCCAGACCGCCCGCGATATCGGTCTGGTGTACTGCTGCTCGGGTTACCTCGTCGAGCGGGGCAAAGTGCTGCTTGTGCACCACAACCGCTTCGACAAATGGGTTCCGCCGGGCGGTCATATCGAGCCCGGGGAGTCCTTCGCGGGCACGGCGGTGCGTGAGTTCAAGGAGGAGACGGGGCTGCTGGTGGAGGCGATCTCCAGCCAGCCGTCCATCCACCCGGCCGACCACAACGCCACTCCTGAACCCGTGCCGTTCTATGTGGACATCGAGCGCGAAGGCTTTCCGACGCCGGCGCTGGTCCAGTTCTTCTACGTCCAGCGGCAGCCGGGAACCCGGGAACAGGCCGTGGAGGCGCAGCTCGAAGAGGTGCACGGGGCCGCCTGGTTCGGCCTGGAGGACCTCGACGCCCTCAAGACCTTCGACCAGGTCCGTTCCCTGGCGCGGTTCGCCCTGCTGAACTACCCGCTGGCCGGGGAGCGCGCCACGTCGTAGGCGGCGGCCTACCGTCCTGCGAGGCGATATCCGCTGGCCCCGTCCACCGTGCCGGCCAGCAGTAGCCGGGCCGGGGCACCGCCGAAGGCCGTGGAGACGGCGTGGTTGAGGCGCTGAACGTACTTGGGCACCGAGGACGGGGCGACGTAGAGCGTCGCCGCGATCCGCTCGGTCGACATTCCGGTCTCTGGGGCGTCGTACACGACCTTCACCACGTCGAACAGGCGCTCCGACAGCTCACACGCCACGCTGCCTTCGCTGCTGCGTGCCCTGAGGAGGATGGTCCGGCCCGGACCGAGGGCGACATGGACGATGGCCATCTCAGGCGACGCCTCGCTCGCGTCCTCGGAGGTGGTGTCGGCAAGGTTCATCCGGGCCAGACGCTGCATCGCTTCCTCGTAGGCCGACACCGTGTAGTACGCGGCGCGGATGGTGGCGCGCTTGCCCGAGGCGCCCGGTTCGTTCCACAGCCCGGCCTCCGGGTCCCACAGGTCGTTCATCAGCTTCCACGCCTTGGCGAGGCGGGGATCGCGCGGGCTCGCGCCGGCCCGGATGGCGGCCTGGGTGCACAGCGCGTACGCCATGTGCTCCCAGGCGGTGCCCTGCACGTCCTTGTCGTCCTCGACGAACTCCTCCCACCGGTGGTGGTTGTGCAGCAGCCACTGGCCGGCCTCGACGACCACGTGGGACAGCCGCTTGTGCTGCACGGGGCCGTGCACCCCGCCCTCCTCCCGCGGGACGTCCCGGTAGGCGGGTTCGCCGCCGGGCCCGGTTCCGGCACAGACGGCCGACAGCGCGAGCAGACACAGCGCGGTCTTGCTCGGGCTCGGGTCGGTGTCGATGTAGGTACGCCACCCCCATGCCCCGCTGGGGCGCCGGTGGTAGAGCAGGCCGTGCACTCCGTGGTCGATCAGCGGTTCGACGCGCTCCAGCAGGCTGGTGGTCTCCACCCCGCCGGGTAAGAGGAGTCCTGGGCCGAAGTCATGGAGAGCATCTCTGAGCTCGGCGAGCCGGTGCACCACCAGGGCGGTCTGGTGCAGCGAGGTGTCGTCGAGTCCGAGGACTTCGGGCCATCCGTGGTCGACCCGGTGGTCCTCCAGCCAGCCGACGCACCAGGCCGCGGTCTCTGCGACGCCGTTGTGGTGGAAGAAGCGAGGATGGGACAGCAGTCCGGCCAGGCCGAAGGCGATGAACCGGGTGTGTTCACCACGACCGCCTTTGGGCCGGGGCCGCGAGTGCTCCGGGATGGCGCCGGTGAGGAAGTCGAGCCCCTGGCGAACCGGCTGTCCGGCGATGCCGGCGGGCCGCAGGATCGGCAGGACCTCGCTGGTGTTGACGATCGACGAGACCGAGGTCAGGGTGAGGCCCCACCCGCCGTCGTACCCCTGGTTGTGCAGCAGGGTCCGGGCGGCCCCACCCGCTCTGGTCTCGAACGCCGCGAGCCCCACGAGCGCACTCTTCATGATTCGCCTCCGCCGCCGAACGACCCGGACCGCCGGTCGGACCGTACCCAACTCACCTACAGCCGACGCGCGTTCGGCGACAGGACGCTACGGTGCATGGTCGTACGCCGGTTGTGTTCCAGCATGCCCAGGACACGCGACCGGAGGGCGAAACTCTTCTTCACGTGTACATCATCCCGAATGATCAAGACCGCGAGCCGGCGGCGCTCGTTACGCTTGTAGGTTGGCATTTCGCGTATCCCTTTCTCATTGTTGATAGCCCTTGTCTGGCCTGAAGGACGCTTCAGTGAGACGACTTCCTGTCCTGACGCCTTGAAGGTGTCGGATTTCTACTCGCTCAGTGCAATCTGCCGGATTCTCATCGCGTCACACACCGAGCGGCAGCGTTTTGCTGGATGGTGGAACCTCAGCCCCGACCACGCTGAACGTCTGGTTGCGGCACGGCGATCTCTGCGGACGGTTACGAGCAGCCTTGCGAAAGAATCACGTCAGCCGAGTTCTCCCAGCCCATCAACGCGTGCTTCCACAGAGGCCAACTCGCGTGAGAACACCAGTCCGAGTTGTTCTCGCGCACGATGGCAAGCAGGCAGCTCGGCAGCCCACGAAGTCTGCCAACTGCACTGCGTCAGAACAACCTTCGTCGCCACGTTCGCTCATCTGCCGGTGTGGTACGGGATATTGTGTGCACTGAGCAGGTCAACGTCCCGAGGATGGAAGCAAGTTGATCAAGTTACTGATCCTGGCCGCCAACCCACGCGACACGCATCCACTGCGGCTCGGCGAGGAGACCCGCAGGATCGAGGAGAGGATCCGGGAGAGCAACGCCGCCCACCGGTTCACCATCCGGTCCGCATGGGCCGTCACGGTCGACGAACTCCTGTACCAGTTGAACTCCTTCGAGCCGAATGTGATCCACTTCGTCGGCCATGGCGAAGCCGATCAGATCGTCCTCGAGACGACGTCGGGTTCGAGCCAGCCACTGAGCCGGGAGGCACTGGGCACGATCTTCTCCCACTTCCGTCAGTGGCTCCAAGTGGTCGTGCTGAACGCGTGCTACTCGGCCACCCAGGCGGAAACCCTGGCGGAGCAGGCAGACGCGGTGATCGGAATGACCGACCGGGTGGGCGACGCCGCAGCAATCGAGTTCTCCGCCGGCTTCTACCGCGCTCTCGGGTTTGGCCGCTCCGTCGAGGACGCGTTCTCCCAGGGGGCGGCGATGCTGACGGTGCTCGGACTGCCCGACGCGGACGTGCCCAAGCTGATCCATCGCACCGGCGTCGATCCGGCCAAGCTCGTTCTGGCCGGAGCATCGGACGCCGCGATCTCTATCCGGCGGGCGGAGGACCCTCGTGTTCCAGAGAGGCTCCGGCAGTTGCTGCAGGACGGGTGCGAGTTCCTGCTTCTGTCCAACGAGGCAATGCACCTGCCACAACGGCACGCGGACGAAGAGAACCAGATCTTCCTGGAACTTGGGATGCGTCAGTCTGACGCTGTCTTCGTCGTTGAGGTGAACCGCTTCTCGGCGGTCGGGATGGCGGCACGTGTTCTGGCCGAACGGCTGATTCCAACGGACACCTACGCGTACGACTGGACGTTGGTTGCCAACGGCGGGACTCTAGCCGACTCGCTCAGCCTCACCATGGCGGGTCTCCAATCCGGCGATCACGTGAAACTGGTGGGGAATCACCGGCGGCCGGAGTGGGCACCACAGATGGTGTAACGCCGATGACCACGACCGAACTCCTGCTACTGACCCACTCCGACCGACGGCTTCATCTGGTGCCAGTTGAGGCGCTCCGATCCGTTGTGTTCTCCGTTGGGAGCGACGATCCCGACCGGACGACGGTGGTCTGCACGGCACTGCCGTCCGGCCAAGTCGTCCGGGTGAATCGCGACGAGATCCGCTCGTATCTCCTGTCTGACGATGCGGTGTCGGCGGCGCTCACCCGGTTCGAGGTGACTGGGTTGCGGCCCGTGAGCAGTACCGCACCGGCCAGCGACCCGCGCACTTTGCCGATGTTCGGGAACCTCGCCGATCCCACTTGGCTGTCCTTGTCACTCGGTGGACAGTGCGACAGCACCTGCGTGTTCTGCTTCACCGAGTGGATCCGGCACGAACCGAAGCTCACCCACGACCAGGCCGTGCGCGCCCTCGACGAGGCTGCCTCCATCGGAACCATTGCGAGCGTGGTCTTCTCCGGGGGCGAACCGACTCTCCGGAAGGATTTGCCCGACCTCGTCCGCCATGCTTCGACGAAGGGATTCGTGTCCATCGGGATTCAGACGAACGGCCATCGCATAGCCGACCCACGCTATCTGAACGGTCTCGTTGAGTCGGGAGTGACCCATGTCCTCCTGTCGCTGCACGGGACACTTCCCGGGACCCACAACGGCATCGCTAGACGCAGGAACAGCTTCGCCCTCGCAATGCGCGCGCTGACATTGCTGGCCGCCGACGACCAGGTCTTCACCGAGGTGAACTTCGTGGTCTGCACGCAGAACGCGCACGAGGCCGAGGACTTCCCCAACCTGATCCGCCGGGTCGTGCCGAAGGCTGCTATCCGTTATTCGTTCCCTATCATCGAAGGGGCTGCGTACGACAACGTGGAGTCGACGCTGCCCAGTCTGCGAACCTTCATGGACCAAGTGTCCGCGGCGATGGCGAGGACAGTCGGTACCATCCCGGTCTCCGTGGCGAACGCGCCCCCGTGCATTTCGTCGGCCGTCGGCCTTCCACCCACCTACACCCTCTCGCTGCGGAGATCGATGCTGGGCGTATCCCCGTTCGTCAGTTCCGCGAGCCTACGCGGCGAGGTAGCTGCCAAGCTCCAAGTCTGCGACGGCTGTCACTTCACAGACGACTGCGACGGCCTTCAACTCCCATATCTCCGGCGTTTTCCACAGGCTCACCAGCACGTGGTAGCGGCCCGAGGTCGGTAGCGGACAGCTCCAGGATCTGTCTTTCGGACCAGCTTGGCTTTGCGGGGCCTGCATACTCGCTACCCTAGCCCCTTTGGTCAGGACCCCAGCGACGTTGTCGTGGGGAGCCGCGATGGGACAAGATCGTGAGACAGCGGTGCTGTGGCCCGCGAATGAGACGGTTGAGCACTTCCAGGTCAGCGTGCCGAAAAGAGACATCCCAATCAAGAACCTACAACCCGCGAGAACGAGGCTCTGGCGGACTGCCCACTCACCCCGGTTCCGCTGCCGCGGCTGCACGTGACACTCGATCAATCACTGACTGCGATGCGGCCTCTCGTTCTCCAGCAGGAACGCGACGAACTGGTCAGTGAACTCACCAAGCAGCTTGCGGACTTCGCACCCTTCGAGGTGCACGTCGGATCTCTTCTGACGTATCACTCGGAAGTCGCTGCTTAGTCGTCGTGTCGCATTCCCAAGACCTAGGTGGGCCAGTGCCGGCCGGGCCTGCTTGAAGCAGCTCAACTTCCTCCACGGCGAGCCAAGTTCACGCCCGCGGGTGTAGATGAGCCAGGAGACATGCTCGACTGATTCGTACGGGACGTCGAGCGTGGACGGATACGGAACCAGCAAGAGGTTGTCCCGTAACTGGTGGGGCAGTTGGTGCGTTGGCTGGGTATGGGTGGGGTGATCTCAGCGGATGATCCGAAGTGGATCGAGCCGTTCTCCGGGCTGACCGAGTCGCAGTTCACCAGGCTGGTGGCTCTGGTGCGGCGTCGTGGTGGTGACGTTCGGCGCGGCCGTCCCTGGCGGCTGCCGCTGGAGGACCGGGTGTTGCTGGTGGCGACGTACTGGCGCACGAACCTCACCTTGCGGCAAGTGGCGCCGCTGTTCGGGGTCTCGAAGTCCGCGGCCGACCGCATCCTCGACCACCTGGCGCCCCTGCTGGCCATCTCGCCGGCCCGCCGGCCGCGCAAAGACACCGTCTACATCGTCGACGGCACTCTGGTGCCCACCCGCGACCGCAGCGTCGCCGCCTCCAGCAAGAACTACCGCTACTCGACGAACCTGCAGGTCGTCATCGACGCCAACAGCCGTCTGGCGGTGGCGATCGGCCTTCCGCTGCCCGGCAGCCGCAACGACTGCCGGGCATTCACCGAGTCCGGCGTCGACCGGACCTGCCGCAGCGCACCGACCATCGCCGACGGCGGATACCAGGGCACCGGCCTGCTCATCCCGCACCGCAAACGACGAGGCCAGAAGCGCCTCAGCCCACACCAGGAGGCAGAGAATGCCGTCCACCGCAGGGCGCGAGCCCGGGTGGAACACGCCCTGTCGCGGTTGAAGAACTGGAAAATCCTGCGGGACTGCCGACTCAAGGGACACGGAGTTCACCAGGCCATGCCGGGCACCGCCCGGCTCCACAACCTGGCTCTCACCGGGTAACCCACGCCTCATACGGGACAACCTCAAGGCTCGGTTGCCGGTGTGATGAGTGGAATCACCACGCCAACGACCAGGGGCCCTGCCTCGTCACTATCGCTGACCAGGCGATTTCACCCTCCTGACAGAGGATGAAAGAGGTTCACCGGGGTGAAGTCGTGGCTGGCGATGTGTTCGGGGCGTGGCTCGGCGGCGGCGAAGGGGGCTCGCAGGGTGTTTTCCAGACTGTTGAAGACGATGAAGACGTTGGCTCGGGGGTAGGGAGTGATGTTTCCGTTCGAGCCGTGCATGCAGTTGGAGTCGAAGATGGTGGCCGAGCCTGCCGGGCCGGTGAGCTGTTCGATGCCCTGGCCTGAGGCGAGTTCTGCGATGGAGGCGTCGTCCGGCATGCCGATCGTCACGGTGTGGGTCCGCAGTGAGTTCCGGTAGTGGTTCTTCGGCGTCTCGCCCACGCACGGTACGAAGGTGCGGTGCGAGCGAGGGATGATCATGAGGCTGCCGTTGTACGGGTAGTTCTCGGTGAGGGCGATGGAGACGCTGACCGCGCGGGGGGTCGGCATGCCGTCCTCGGCGTGCCAGGTTTCGAAGTCGGAGTGCCAGTAGAAGGGGCCACCGCCGAAGCCGGGCTTGTAGTTGATGCGGCTCTGGTGGACGTACACGTCGGAGCCGAGGAACTGGCGGACCGGTCCGAGGATGCGGGGGTCGCGTACGAGCTGGTCGAAGATCGGGCTCATGCGGTGGACCTCGAACACCGAGCGCACCTCCCGCGAGTTCTCCTCGATGACGCTGCGGTCGCTGCCGCGGATGTCCGGGTCGGCGGCCAGCGCGGACATCTCGCGCGTCAGCGTGGCCACGTCGGCCTCGCCGAGCAGGGCCGGGTCCGAGCAGTAGCCGTTCTCTTCGAAGTGCGTGAGTGTGGTGGCGGACAACGGTCCGTCGGTGGCGGAGCCGTAGACCACCGGGTCGGGGCGGGGGATGGGCGCGGTCTTCTCCGGGACGCGGGTGCGGTAGCGGTCGGCGTGCGGAGGGGTGCGGGACATGGCTGGTCCTCCTGGTGCGGAGCGTACGTGCGGGGTCCCGTCGGCAGGTGAGCGCCGTGGAGAGGGCGGAGCGGTCCGCCCCGGTCAGGCCGCCCCGTCCGCGTGTGAATGACAGGACGTCGGCGCGGGAACGTCCAGGGCCGGGTTCCCGTCGAAGAAGCCATTGGGCCGGAGGGTGAAGCCGGTGCTCATCACCGGCATGGCCGGCCAGTCCTCGGGGCGTACGACGTGGTGCTCGCCGAAGGTGTGCCAGACGACGATGTCGGTGTTGTCGAGCGGGCGGTCGGCGGCGACGTAGGCGGGCAGCCCGTCACCGCCCGCGCTGCGGTTGGGGTAGTCGCCCGCCGCGAACATCTGCGTCGGATCGTAGGCGGTCACCCACAGGTGCCCGTAGATGAAGCGAGCCCGGTGCCATGCCTCGCTGCCTTCGGGCTGCATGGGCAGCAGCCCGGATTCGGGGACGAGCTTGTAGGCCACCGGTTCTCCGAGCCCGTTCAGCCGGCTCGGGTTGACCACGTTCCAGAACCTGCCGGTGGCCGACCGCGCGGTGCGTTGCTGCGCCTCCGCTTCCGAGCGCAGCGGGACGGCTCGGGTACGCCAGGCATTGCCGCGCAGGTTGGCGCCGTCCATGGGGAGCGGTTCGGAGTCCACTTCGTAGACGGTGTTGTGCCGGCCGTCGACGCTCATGTCGAGGCGGGCGCAGAAGAAGTGCTGGTGGTGCGGGCCGTAGAGGCCGGGTGCGACCAGGGCGCCGTGCGCCGGGTGAGGCGATGTGGTGGCTCCGGTGGAGATCATGCCGGTGAGTTTGACCTCGAACTGGATGGTCCCGTCGAGGTAGAGGTACCAGAAGTAGCCGTACTGGTAGTTGCCGAGGACGGCGAAGGAGGAGATCACCAGGCGGCGTTGGCGTCGGGTGACGACCCTTCCGGTCCGGAAGTCCGTGTGCTTCCACCCCACGCCGACGTCTTCCTCGTGCAGGCAGATGGCGTTGGGGTGCACCACCGGCGCACCGTCCTGGTCGTGGATCACCGCGTCGAAGTAGCGGATCTCGCCGAGGCAGTCACACCCCGGCTCCAGGGCGTTGACCATGAAGCCGGCCCCGTACTCGCCCTCGTCGAAGGCGTTCTTGTGACGGTGGACGAGGCCGGGGTCGCCGTAGGGGGTGTACATCTCCGCGAGAGAGGCCCGGTGGAGGATGGGCCGGATACGGCCCTGATCCTCGTAGCCGACCTGGTGGAGCACCAGCCCCTCACGGACGGTGAAGCCGAGGCGCAGGTGCCACTTCTGCCAGCGTACGGCGTACCCGTCGACGTCGAAGCCGGGGCCGTTCGGCTGGGTGATCTCGATGGGGCGCAGATCCTCGCGCGGTGCGGTGAGGCCCGGCCAGTTCGCGTCCTGGGTCCAGAACTCGGGGTCGTAGTTCCCGGCGAGCGGCGGCAGGGGGACGACGCCGTGATCGGTGACCTTCAGGACCTCCATCGAGTCGAGGTCGACGGTCACTTCGAGGTTCTCCACCGGCCGGGCGTACCCGTTGTCCTCCGGGTGCGTCCGGACGAAGGTGAGGGCGTAGCACAGGCGGCGCTCCGGAGCGTCGTCGAGTCCCTCGATGTGCCCGGTGGGCCACGCGTCCACCATGGCCAGCGCGAAGTCCTCGACCCCGCGCCGCCGCATCGCCTCCCGCCAGCGTGCGTCTTGCCGCACGGCGGTCCCGCACCGGGTGAACTCCTCCTCCGTGATCGCGGTCTGTGCGCCGACCCGCTCCTCGAAGCTCACCACCTTCTCCCGGTTGAGCGCCACCACGGCCTCGTAGGTGCGGCGGTGGGCCAGGTCGCGGAGCACGATGAAGACCGCGCGTTCCAGAGGAGTGCGCGCGTCGAATTCCCACAGGTCCCGCTTCGCGGGCTCGCGCAGCGAGATCATCACGAAGCGCAGCTGCGGGCCGATCTCGTGCTGCTCCTTGAGTACGTCGACTGCCGTGCGGATCTCCTGGGCAGTCAGCGGCTCCAGCGGGTGCCGGGCGCGAGCGGTGTCGTCAGAAGGTGCGGTCATCCCCGGCGGCCGTCCTTTTCCAGTGGGGTCTTGCCCGTCTTGGTGGGCGCATCGGTGCGGGGCTCGATGCTCTCCCCGGCGTCGTTCGTGCTCGGGTCGTCGCCGAAGGCGTCGGCGAGGTCCGTTCGGATCGCCTCCAGGACGGCGGGACGGCACTCCTCCAGATAGAAGTGACCGCCGGGGAACCTGCGGGCGGGTTGCCTTCCCCAGGTGCTCACGCGCGCCCAGTCCTCGGGGACGTCCCCGTGAATCTGGTCGTCCGCTGAGCCGGCGTAGGTGAGGATCGGGCACGGCAGGGGCAGCCCGCCGCCGTAGCGGTACGTCTCGGCCATCGTGTAGTCGGCTCGCAGGCGGGGGAGCAGGAGCTGACGCAGCTCGGGCTCCGCCAGGACGTCCGGTGGGGTCCCGCCGGCCGCGAGCACGACGTCGAGGAACGCCTCGTCCGGCAGCAGGTGCCACGCTTCCGGGTGCTCCGCCGCCCGGGGTGGGGACGGGCTCCCCGAGGCGATGAGAAGCCGCGGCGGCCGTCCGGCACGCCCGAGCTCCCGCGCCATCTCGAAGGCGAGAAGGGCGCCCAGGCTGTGGCCGAAGAGGGCGTACGGACCTCCGGCCAGGGGGGCCAGCATCGCGGCGAGCGACCGGGCGAGGCGCTGTAGATGCGTGGCGGGTTCCTCCCGGTGCCGCTTGCCGCGTCCGGGGAGCACCACCGGAAGTACCTCGACTCGGGGCCGCAGCGGTCGCGCCCAGGTGAGGAATCCGCTGCCGTCACCGCCGGCGTGGGGCAGGCAGAACAGCCTCGGCCGGCCGTCCGCGGCCAGGCCCGTCTGCGGCGCGACCGCCCAGTCGGCGGCGTGGTCCGCCGAGTTGTCCATCCGGGTCTCCCCCTCTAATGAGGTTGGTCCAGGCTTTCGGCGAGCTCCTTGACCGTGGGGGCGGCGAGGAACGTCGCAAGGTCGACCTGGCAGTCCAGCTCCTTGCGCACGCGGGCGATGTAGCGGGCCGCATGCAGCGAACTGCCTCCGACGGCGAAGAAGTTGTCGCTGATCTCGATCATGTCGACGCCCAGCACCCGAGCCGCGAGGGCCGCCAGCTTCTGTTCGGTACCGGAGGTTTCGGCCCCGGTCGGCTCGGTGGCCTTCTTGTTCTGCGTCACGGCGGGCAGCGCCGCGTGGTCGACCTTGCCGTTCGCCGTCAGGGGGACAGCGGAGATGATGCGGATGCCCGAGGGCACCATGTAGTCGGGCAGCGCTTCCCTCAGGGCATCGCGCAGCCCGTCCTCGTCGGGGCGTGCGCAACCAGTGGGGACCACGTAGGCGTTGAGGCGCCCGTCGGCCGCCGTGACCACGGCGGTGCGCACCTCCGGCCTGTTCTCGAGGGCGCTGCGGACCTCCCCCAGCTCGACGCGGTGTCCGGCGATCTTCACTTGGTCGTCGGACCGCCCGAGGAAGATCAGGGCCCCGTCCTCCCGCATCCGGACCAGGTCCCCCGTGCGGTAGAGGCGTGCGCCGGGTTCGTCCGTGAACGGATCGGCCAGGAAGCGCTCTGCGGTCAGCTCGGGGCGGTCGCGGTACCCCCGGGCTATGCCGGCGCCACCGACGTACAACTCCCCGTCGTGGCCGCGCGGGACCAGGGTGCCGACCTCGTCCAGGACGTACACGCGCACGTTGTCGATGGGCACGCCGATGGGGACCTCTCGCTGTTCTTCCGCGGCGGTACAGCGCCAGTGGGTGGCGTCGATGGAGCACTCGCTCGGCCCGTAGCAGTTGTGCAGCACCGCTCGCGTGCCACAGCGGTGGAAGCGCCGGACCAGCTCCGGTGACAGCGCTTCGCCGCCGCAGAAGACGTGCCGCAGCCCTTCGATGTCGGCCAGTCGCGGGGCGTCCTCGTCCAGCAGGAGATCCAGCATGGAGGGGACGCAGGTCATGGCCGTCACGCCGGTGGCCAGCAGCGTCTTCAGCAGGCGCTGGGGATCGTTGGCTCCGCTGGTGACGGGGACGACGGCGGCCCCCGACACCAGCGGGGCGAAGATCTCCCAGACGGACGGGTCGAAACCGAGTGCCGTGTGCTGGGGAACCATGTCTCCCGGCCCCAGCGGGAACGCGCTCGCGTCCCAGTACAGGCGGTTGGTGAGATTCCGGTGCTCGACCTCCACGCCCTTGGGCGTGCCGGTGGATCCGGAGGTGTAGATGAGGTACGCGAGGTGATGGGGTTGCGCCTGCGCGGGCGGCGCCACGGCGGGCTGCTCGGCCAGCGCCGCGGCGCAGAGGTCGACGGGGACGACGGGGACCCCGACGTCCGGCAGCCGGTCGAGCCACCGCTGGTGCGTGAGCACGCCGACCGCGCGGCTGTCGCGCACCATGAAGGCGATCCGCTCCGGTGGGTAGCCGGGGTCCAGGAAGAGGCAGGCTCCCCCGGACTTGAGCACGGCCAGCGTCGCGACG
>NZ_LIRL01000243.1 GCF_001419795.1 Streptomyces niveiscabiei | reverse complement strand
ACCCCTGCCCGAGGTCCCCCATGCCACCGACGTCCGATTCCCACCACCCCGCACCGCCGCCCGTTGCACCGCGCCGCCCCCGCTGCTCTCATCATGGGAAGGCACACTGATGCGCCTCGTGTACCACCCGGCCGGCCACGACGACGAACTCCGCGTGGCCCTCGTCGAGTTGGAGGCGGGCCGTTGGAGAACAGCACGGGAGCTGCTGCTCGCCACGGGAACGCACGGCGCGCTGCGGACATCGCGTACGCAGGTGCTGGCCGTGGCCGCAGCGAGGTCGGACGTGGTCGGCGTGTGGCTGCGGGAGGAACCCCACCACTACGACGCGCACCTCATGAGTGCGCGGGTGGCCGTCGAGCGGGTCCTGCGCGCACACCGCCAACATCACCCCCGTACCTGGGAGTTCGAGGCGGACGCACGGCGCGAGGTCCTGGCGGCGGCCCGCCGGGCGCCGGACGATCCCGTCCCGTTGGTGTGCCTGCTCGCGCTGGCCCAGGTCGACACCCGCCAGCAGTACTACGAACACCGCCTACCCGCACCGGAGTTGATGCTTCCCTCCGGCCCGTGGGGCATCCTCGACCAGGTCGACCGGCGCGATCCTTACAACCGCGAGGCGTACCACAGGATGATCCAGTTCCTGCTCGCGCGCGACGCCCTGCCCACCGCCTCCCAGGCCGCCGTCTTCGACCTCGGCCGCAGCATTGTCTCCCAACAGCCTCTTGGGTCACCGCTGTTGCTCCTCCCCGCACACGCGCTAGTCGAACAGCGGCGGCGCATCAAGGTGACCCCTCTGTGGCGCCGCCAGTGGCTGGAGGAACCGCACATCGGCTACAGCCTCAACGCGTTCCGCAACTGGTTCCACCGGGCACCCCCCACGCTGCGGTCGGTGGCCGACCTCAACCTCCTCGCCTACGCGCTGTGGGCGGGCGCCAAGTACCAGGAAGCCGCCGAGGTGTTCGCCACACTCGGTCCGTACGCCTCCCGCGAACCCTGGTCGACCGTGTGCGAACGCACCACAGGACCCGACCCCGGTGAAGCACTACTCCTGCGGGCGCGCGCGGAATCCCTCGCCTACGCACGCCGCACATCGCACCACCCCTGATCTTTATTGGCATGAACCTGATCATCTTGTTCCCTGATCCCTGGAGGTGGACCTGTGAGTCCCAACCGCCATGCCGCACACCGAAAATCCGATGACGCCTACCTGCGGGAACTGGGATACGAGCCCGTCCTCACCCGCCGCATGGGTCCCTTCGGGAACTTCGCGGTCTCCTTTTCCGTGATCTCCGTGCTGTCCGGGTGCATGACCCTGTACGGGTTCGGCCTGAACACCGGCGGCCCCGCCGTCATGCTGTGGGGCTGGGTCGCCGTCGGCGCCATGGTCATGTTCGTCGGCGCCGGACTGGCCGAGGTCACCTCCGCCTACCCGACCTCGGGCGCCCTGTACTACCAGGCCGAGCAGCTCGGCGGCCGGAAGTGGGGCTGGTACACCGGCTGGCTGAACCTGCTGGGCCTGCTCGGCGCGATCGCCGGCATCGATTACGGGTGCGCCCTGTTCACCGGGGCGCTCTTGAACCTCCAGTGGGGGTTCGAGCCGACGCCGGGGAAGATCATGGTGATCTTCCTGTGCATCCTCGCCCTGCACCTCACGCTGAACTGGTTCGGGGTACGCCTGGTGAGCATCCTCAACAGCATCAGCGTCTGGTGGCACGCCGCCGGCGTCCTCGTCATCGTCGGCGCACTCGCCATCGTCCCCTCCCACCACCAGTCCCCGGAGTTCGTGTTCGGGGAGTTCGTCAACAACACCGGCTGGACCAGCCCCGTCTACGTCGCGCTCCTCGGACTGCTCCTCGCGCAGTACACGTTCAGCGGCTACGACGCCTCCGCCCACCTCAGCGAGGAGACCACCGACGCCCAGGTCTCCGCCTCGCGCGGCATCATCCACGCGATCGGCTGGTCGTGGCTCGCCGGGTTCGTCCTCCTCGCGGGACTGACCTTCGCGATCCAGGACTACGCCGGAACGGTCTCCTCGACGACGGGAGTCCCTCCGGCACAGATCTTCCTCGACGCCATCGGCCTCACCGGGGCCAAGCTGCTGCTCCTGGTCGTGATCATCGCCCAGCTCTGCTGCGGCAACGCCGAGACCGCCGCCGCCTCCCGCATGGTGTTCGCGTTCTCCCGCGACGGTGCCCTCCCCGGCTCCGCCCAGTGGCGGCAGCTCGACCCCCGCACCGGCACCCCACGCAAAGCCGTCGCACTCGCCGTCGTCTGCGCCGCGCTCCTCGCCCTGCCCAGCCTCTACAGCCCCGTCGCGTACGCGGCGATCACCAGCATCAACGTCATCGGGATCACCCCGGCGTACGCGATCCCGATCTTCCTCCGCGTCAAGAACCGTCACCGCTTCCGGCCAGGCCCGTGGAACCTGGGGAGCTGGGGCGTGATCGTCGGAACGATCGCGGTGGCCTGGGTGATCTTCGTGACCATCCTGTTCTGCCTCCCCCAGACCAACCCCGTATCCGTCGACACCTTCAACTACGCGCCCATCGCGCTCCTCGTCGTCTTCGCCTTGGCCTGGGCCTGGTGGCGCAAGCAGGGCAGCTCGTACGAGGTCCCGGCCAGCAGCTCCGACCGCTCGGCGTCGTCCTACGAAAGCGAGATCGTCTGATGACGGCCACCGTGAACAACACCCACCTCGCCCCCAAGCCCGAAGCGGGTCTTCCCCTCGCCGACCTCGTGGAGGCGGGCCAGATCGACACGGTCCTGCTCGCCCTCCCCGACCTCCAGGGCCGCTTGAAGGGGAAGCGCTACGACGCGGGCCACTTCCTCACCCGCATCGCACCCCACGGCGCCGAGATGTGCGCCTACCTCCTCGCCACCGATGTCGACATGAACCCCGCCGACGGCTTCGCCCTCACCTCCTGGGACACCGGCTACCAGGACCTCCCCGTACGCCCCGACCTGACGACCGCGCGCCGCATCCCGTGGATGCCGCGCACCGCGATCGTCCTCGCGGACGCGATGACCCCCGAGGGAACCCCCGTCGAGATCGCGCCCCGCCACATCCTGGACCGCCAGCTCACCCGCCTCGCCCGCCACGGCCTGTACCCCAAGACCGGCATCGAGACGGAGTTCGTCCTCTACAAAGGCACCCACAACCAGCCCCTCCGCCCTCTGGCCGCCGAGAACCTCGACTACGCCCTCGACCACAACCC
>NZ_LIRL01000242.1 GCF_001419795.1 Streptomyces niveiscabiei | reverse complement strand
AGGGTGTGGACGGTGCCGCCCTCCAGGTAGCGCAGGGCGGGGCGGCCGGGGTCCCAGACGGGACCGTCGTAGAGGTGCTGGTTGTCGAGGCCGTGCCGCAGGACCGGGGTGTCGGGGTCGGAGAGCCGCCACACGCGCAGTTCGGCGGGGTCGACGGTCACGGCGAAGGCGCCGTCGGCGCTGAGGGACGCGTACGAGACGCCGTTGTCGGCCAGGGTGGCGACGGCGCGGCCGGTGCGGACGTCCCAGACGCGGACGGTGTCGGCGGTCAGGACGAGGAGGCGGCCGTGGTCCAGGCGCAGGGTGGTGGGCGTGTCTCCCAGGGGGGCGGGGTCGCACAGGCCGGTGGCGTGGTCCCAGCCGCCGGGGAGCCTGCGGCGGGCGGCGGTGTCCCAGACCTGGGGGGTGCCGTGGGAGGGGCAGATCGCGGCGGTGGCGTCGTCGGTGCTGAGGACCGGGTCGACGGGGCCGGGTGAGGGGATCTGGAGCAGGACGCGGCCGTCGGTGGCGGAGCGCAGCCGGGCCCGGCCGTCCTCGGTGTCCCTGACCAGCGCGCGGGCGCGGCCGAGCCGGACGTTCGTCCAGTCCGGCATGGGTTTCGGATCACCTGTCCAGCGGCTCGTGCGGGTGTCCCAGAACCGGATGCCCTCGGGGCGGGAGAGGGCGATGACGCGGCCGTCGCTGCCGGCGTCGAGGGCCTCGCCCTCGGGCAGTGCGCCGTTTCTTCTCCTGGTGTGGGTGGCGACGTCCCAGGCCGCCCAGTGGCCGTCGGCGACGCTGAGCAGGGTGCGGCCGGAGTCGAGGAGGAAGCGGCGCGGGGTGGTGCCGGGGGCGGGGTCGGTGAAGGCGTCGTCCTCGGCCTGGGCGAGCGAGCCGAGCAGGGCGCGGCGGCTCTCGGGCAGCGGGGAGATCCGCCAGGCGGCGACGCCCAGCAGGAGCGCGGTGTGCGGGTCGGTGGTGCGCAGCGCGTCGGCGACGTCGGCGACGCGGCGGGCGGTGATGGCGGTGCGCTGCCGTTCGTCGTAGCGGTGCTGGGCCCAGGCGACGGCCGCCACGGCCAGGGAGGTGGCGAGGACGGCGGACAGGGCGGTGAGGAGCCGTCGGTGGCGGCGGGCGGCGCGGGCGGCGGTGCGCTGCTCGGTGTCGCGGGCGTGCAGGGCGGCGGTGAGGAACGTCTGTTCCGTGCGGGTGAGCAGGTCGTGGTCGGGGAAGAGCTCCTCGGCGCGGGCCAGTGCGGCACCCCGGTAGAGGGCGCCGGGGTCGCGGCCGTGGTCGTGCCAGGCGCGGGCGACCTCGGCGAGCCGGGAGCGGTGGCGCAGCCGTTCGCGGTCCTCCTCGACCCAGCCGGACAGGCGGGGCCAGCGGGTGATGAGGGCCTCGTGGGCGAGCTGGACGCCGTCCTGGTCGGCGGTGAGCAGGCGGGCGCGGGTGAGCCGGTCCAGGACGAGCGGGAGGTCCGGGTTGGTGTGTTCGGCGAGTTCGGCGCAGGACAGGGGGCGGCGGGTGTCGGGGGTGCCGAGTCCGGGTTCCACCATGCGCAGCAGCAGGTGCCGGGCGATGCGGGCCTGGGCCGGGGTGAGCTGCCGGTACAGCTCCTCGGCGGTCGCGGCGACGGCGCCGCGCACCCCGCCGGCCGCCTCGTAGGCGGCGAGGGTCAGGGCCCGGCCCCGGCAGCGGCGCCAGGTCTCCAGGAGGGCGTGGGAGAGCATGGGCAGCGCTTCGGGCCGGCCGCTGACCTCCTCGACGAGGCGTGCGGTGAGTTCGCGTTCGACGAGCAGCCCGACCTGCTGTGCGGGTCTGACGATCACTTCGCGCAGTTCGTCGGCGGTCAGGGGGCCGAGCATGAGCCCGGCGCCGCACAGTTCGTCGGCCAGGCGCCGGTGTTCGCCGCAGCGGGCGTAGAAGTCGGCGCGTACGGAGAGCAGGACGCGCAGCCGGCTGTCCGGGTCGCGGGCGGTCAGCAGGAGGTCGATGAACCGGGTGCGTTCGGCGGGGTCCCGGCAGAGGGTGAAGACCTCTTCGAACTGGTCGACGACGACCCAGCTGTCGGGTTCGTCGTCGGCAGGGGTGAGGAGGTGGGCGTAGGTGGTGGCCGGCCGGGGTCCGGGGGTGAGGACTCTGAGGACGGCGGGGCGGCCGTGGGTGGCGGCCTCGTCGCGCAGGTGGGGGATGAGGCCGGCGCGCAGCAGGGAGGACTTGCCGCTGCCGGAGGCGCCGAACAGGACGGCGAGGCGATGTTCGCACACGAGCCGTCTGAGTTCGCCCACGGCCCGGTCGCGGCCGAAGAAGAGGTGCTGGTCGCCGGTCTCGTAGCGGGTCAGTCCCCGGTAGGGGGCGGGCGCGTCCCCGTCGGGTTCGCGCACGGTCTGGCTGAGCTGTTCCCGGGCGGTCTTCCAGAGGGGTTCCAGGAGTGCGGGGTCGCCTCCGCAGGCGCGGGCGTAGCCCTCCACGACCGGCCAGGAGGGGAGGCGTTCGCCGGAGGCCGCCTGGGAGAGGGTCGTCGCGGCGAAGCCGGCCTGTTTCGCCATGGCCCGGTAGGCCGGTCCGCCCGCGGCCCGCCGCAGTTCGCGCAGTTCGTGCGCGAGCCGCTGGACGGGACCGGCCTCGGGGTCCACGGGGAGTTCGGGGCGGCCTGCCACATGTCCTGCCTACATCGAGCTGTACGGGACGGAGGCTCTTTGCCCGGGTAGCAGCCCTGATGCGCGTGACCTCCCCGCAGACGGTGCGGGTCGCACATGTCCGGCGGATGACGGAAGGCTAAACCACCGGCAAAGGCGCCCCGGCCGTCAGTTCGTCGAGTAGGTCCAGGTGCCGCCGTCGGACTGGCGGGGGACGTACACGAACTTCGTGTGCCAGCCGATGTCGGAGCGCTCGTAGTGGAGTTCGACGGAGCGGTCGGTCTGCCACCAGTAGTTCCAGGCGGTGGTGCAGTTGTTCGCGGGGACGTCCCAGAAGCGGGAGCCGGTCCAGTCGTGGAACTGGTTGTAGCCGACGACGAAGAATCTCATCGGGCGCGCGTTGTTGTTGCAGACCTGGATCTGCACGCTGTCGACCTGGTCGGCGCTGGCGGTGGTGGGCAGGGCGAGGCCGACGCACAGGGCGCCGAACGCGAGCGCCGGAACGGTGACCTTGTTGAGGAGGGTACGCATGGTGTCGCTTTCCGCTGTTCGGATCTGTGGGAAGGGTTCATGGCTCAGGTGAGGAGCCCGGTGGAGCGCAGCCAGGTCCCGGCCGCCTCTGCGGGGGTCCGGCCGGCCTCGACGCGGGCCGTGAGCGCGGCCAGCTCCGTGGTGGTCAGCCGGTCGCCGAGCCGGGCGAGCGTCTCCCTGGCGGTCCGGTCCGCGCCCGCGGCGTCCGCGAGCGGGACGACGTGCTCGGGCGGGAGGACGGCCGCGGGGTCGGCCAGCACGGCCAGGTCGCGGCGGGCGATCACGGGGTCCGTGCCGCGCAGGACCAGGACGTCGGGGGTGGTGCCCTCCGGCGCCTTGGTGAAGGTGACGCCGTACGCCTTGGTCAGTGCCGCGGGCGAGGGGGCGTCCGGGTCGCCGGCCGCGGGGCCGCCCAGGGTGAGGCGGGTGCCCGCGCGCCGCAGGTCGGCCAGGCTGCGCAGGGTGTGGCGGTCGGCCAGGTCCCGGGTGACGGCCAGGACCACGCCGCGTTCGGCGCGGGCCGGGCGCAGCGCGACGACGCCGGGCGGCAGGGCCATGCTGAGCGTCGACGCCATGTCGCCGGGCCGGGTGGAGCCGCCGGGCATGGCCCGCAGCAGGGCGGTCTCGTAGGCGGGGGCGAGCCCGATCTCGCCGCTCACGACGGCCCGCGCGCTGTCGGCGGGGCCGGCGAAGGGGGTGAGTGCCGTGGTCACCTGCTCTCCGGCGGCGGTCAGGAGCTGCTCGTAGAGGGCGGCCACGATCCGGCTCTCCGTCGAGTTGTCGCTGCCGATCACCAGCGGGCCCTGGTGGTCGGCCGACGACGCCGTCGTGCCGTCCGTCGCCGTGCCGCCGCAGCCGGTCAGCAGGAGCGAGCAGAGGGCGAGGGCTGCCGTGCGCAGCGGGCGTCGGGTCATCGGTCGGGCCACTTCTGTTCCGTCGGAGAGGTCGGAGAGGTCGGAGAGGTCGAGGGGGTGGGGGGCACGCGGCCCCGCGTGCCATGGCGCACACGGGGCCGCGTGCCGGTTCGGGGGCCGGGTCAGCGGCAGTGCTGGTTGCGCTCGGCGTCGCTCATCCGGGCGTCCTTCTGGTTGACGTAGCCCAGCCGGCTGTCGCCGCCGTAGTAGCCGGACGACTGGTAGTCGTGGACGTACCAGATGTAGTGGCCGTAGTAGCGGGACCGGAAGTGGATCTCGTACCAGCCGGTGGCCTGCTGCTTGGGGGTGCCGCGCTCGACCCAGCCCTTGGAGCCCGGCGGGATGTTGACGGTCTCGCCCTGGCTGTCGGTGTGCGACGCCTGCCAGGAGTGGCCGTAGGTGGCGGCGATCTCGGCCTCGAAGACCTCGAAGAACTTCACCCCGCTGCTGACCGTGACGCCGACGGAGTTGGTGGTGCCGGTCGTGTCGGACCAGTCGATGCGGTGCTGGTTGGTCTGGCTGCCGCAGTTGAAGGCCGTGCTGCCGACCTGGTGGGCGGGGCCCGCGTAGGTCCAGTAGCTCTGCGGGTGGAACTCGCAGAGGTCGGCCCAGCTGCACGCGTCGAGCAGCTGGCGGGTGCTGGGCGTGTCCTCGGCCATGGCGTTCGGGGCGCCGAGCAGTGAGGCACCGAAGGCGAGCGCCGCGATGGCTCCGGCGGCCCGGCCGAGGCGCTTGCGGGACGTGGGGGCGCTCTGTGAGCGGTCCATGAATACAGCTCCTGGGAAAGGGTGGGTGGCGTTCGAGGCCCCGGCGGCGATGGGGGAGACACCGCCGGAGCCCCGGTCGCCCGTCCGTTTCTTGTGGAACGGGCCGGGCGAGCACCACTCTCATCCAGCGCCGAATTGATCAGCACCCCCTTCCGATCAGGGAAATCAATGCGCGGCGGGGTGCGGGGGCGTGGCTGGAAGAAGGACCTTGATCCCCCCGCACCCCTACACAAACAATGTGCATGACAACATCAGGGGTGGCCGGCAGGTACCCGGCCGCCTTGCCCGAAGGGGACCCCCACCGTGAGAAAGCCTCTCGCCGCCGCACTCCTCGTCCTGGCCGCCGCCGGGACGGGTACGGCGCCCGCGCACGCGGAGCCCGGTGCCGTCGGCCTCGCCGGCACCGTCGCGCTCAGCAACTGTTCCGGCTCGCTCGTCCGCTTCCCGCACTCGGTGGACACCGACCCGGCGCTGGTGCTCTCCAACGGCCATTGCAGCAGCCTGTTCGCCCCGGGGGTGGTCGTCACCGACCTGCCGAACAGCCGCACCTTCGGCCTGCTCGACTCCTCGGGCACCCAGGTCGCCACCCTGAAGGCCGAGCGGCTCGTGTACGCGACGATGACCGACACGGACGTGGCGTTCTACCGGCTCACCAGCACCTACGCGGCGATCAGGGACTCCTACGGCATCTCCCCGCTGACCGTCCGGGACACCCGCCCGGCCGCCGGCACCCCCGTCACCGTGGCGTCCGGCGCCTGGAAGAAGCTCTTCGACTGCGAGATCGACGGGTTCGCGCACCTCCTCAAGGAGGGGGAGTGGACCTGGAAGGACGCGGTGCGCTACTCCCCCGCCTGCCGGACCGCCGGCGGCACCTCCGGCTCACCGGTGCTCGACCGGGCCACCGGCGAGGTCGTCGCCGTCCACAACACTGGCAACGAGAACGGCGCCGCCTGTACCCGGGACAACCCCTGCGAGGTCGACCCGGACGGCACCGTCACCGTCCGTAAAGGCATCAACTACGGCCAGCAGACCTACCAGCTCCCGGCCTGCTTCACGACCGGCGGCCGGCTGGACCTGACCGCCCCCGGATGCGTGCTGCCCAGGCCGTAACGGTCACCGGTGCTCAGTTCACGTTGACGGCGCTCCAGGCCGCCGCCACCGTGGCGTGCTCGGTGCTGCCCGCGCCGTAGAGGTCCCGGGCCGCGTTCAGGGTGGCCGTCCGCGCTCCGGCGTAGTTCGTCGTGGACGTCATGTAGACGGTCAGGGCGCGGTACCAGATCGCGCCGAGCGCGGCGCGGCCGATGCCGGTGATGGTGGAGCCGTCGGCCGTCGGGGAGTCGTAGGCGACCCCGTTGACCGTCCTGGGCCCGCTGCCCTCGGCGAGGAGGTAGGCGAAGTGGTTGGCGACGCCGGAGGAGTAGTGGACGCTGAGCCGGGAGAGCGAAGCGCTCCAGAAGTCGGCGGAGCCGCCGTCGCGGCTCGGCCGGTCCAGGTAGCGCAGGGCGTCCCGCTTGAGGCCGGGAAGGACGACCTTCTCGCCGATCAGGTAGTCGCCGGGGTCCTGCGGGTTCCCGGCGTGGAACTCGACGAGGGTGCCGAAGATGTCGGAGGTCGCCTCGTTGAGGCCGCCGGACTCGCCGGTGTAGAGGAGTCCGGCGGTTCTCGACGTGATGCCGTGCGTCATTTCGTGCGCCGCCACGTCCAGTCCGACCATCGGGCCGAAGAAGGTGCCGTCGCCGTCGCCGTAGGTCATGCAGAAGCAGGCGTCGTTCCAGTAGGCGTTGGCGAGCCTGGTGCCGTAGTGGACGCGGTTGGAGGAGCCCTTGCCGTCGTCGGCGATGCCGTTGCGGCCGTGGATGTCCTTGAAGTAGTCCCAGGTCATGGCGCTGCCGTACTGGGCGTCGACGGCGGCGCTCGCACGGTCGTCGGCGGTGCCGGTGCCCCAGTGGTTGTCGTCGTCCGTGAGCGGGGACGCGCCGGCCGCGTCGCCGGTGGAGGTATTGCCGCGCGTGGGGTCCTTGAGCTGGTACGCCGCCCCGGCGGGGGTCGTCTCCAGCGCGACCGTGCCGCTGTACAGGGACCGGCCGTCCCCGGTGACCGCCTCCAGGGTGTCCCACGCGTCGATCCGGGCGCCGGTGCGGGCGTCGGTCAGCACCGTGCGGGCGACCGGGTTGCCGAGCGGGTCCAGGGCGGCGGCCTCGGTGCGCCAGACCAGGCGCGGGGCGCCGTGCAGGGCGTCGACGACGAGGCGCGGCTCGGCCTTCACCTGCCGCAGCGTGCCGCCGGGGTGGGCCGCGCGCAGGTCGTCGGCGGCGATCCCGGCCGCCTCGAGGGCCGGTACCTCCGGGGTGGTCCCGGGCAGCGAGATCGCCGCCCGCGTCGCCCGGTCCGCGCCGCGGTAGGTGCCGTCCGGGGCCAGGTGGACGACGAAGTCGCCGCCGAGGACGGGGAGCCCCCGGTAGGTGCGGTCGTAGCGGACGTGCCGGGAGCCGTCCTTGTCGACGACGACGGCACGGACGGAGGTGTCCTGCGCGGTGGTGAGTCCGAGGGCCGCGGCGTGGTCGGCGGCCGGGGAGAGCCCTGCGGCCAGCAGTGCGGCGGCGACGCCTGCGGTGGCGAGACGGGCGTGTCGGGCGTAGGGCCCTGTGCGGTTCATGAGTGTCTGCTGTCTCCCGTGAGAAGGGGTCATCAGGCTGTCATGTCCACACCCGAATGGCGGCCCGAATCAGCCAAGTCCCTTGCGGACAGGGGACGTTGCACGCGCCGGAGTGGAGCCGGTACGGTCCCGGCTCCACTCCGGACGAGGTGCGCCATCAGAACCGCACCGTCAGAACTGTGAGAAGAACCTCCAGATCTCCGCCTTCGTCCAGGTGGTGGCGCCGTTGTCGCCGCCGGTGCCGTCGACGGGGGCGGGTGCGTGGCCGCCGTCGAACGCGGCCCACTGGACCGGGTATCCGGCACGGCAGCCGGAGTAGGCGGTGGTGATGTGGGTACGGCTGCCCGGCGCGGGTTCGCGCGGGTTCTGGGCGGCGCAGCCGTTGTTGCGGACGAACCGGTCGCGCAGGGAGCGCCCTTGGGAGATGTTCAGGACGTTGTCGCTGACGCCGTGGATGCCGAGGTAGGCGACGGGCTGGCTGCCCCCGCTGCATCCGCTGATCTCGCCGCCGGAGATGACCGCGACGGCCCGGAACATGGTGGGCCGGGCGCAGGCGAGCGCGTAGCTCATGCCGCCGCCCCAGCTGAATCCGGTGGAGAACCGCTGGGCCGGGTCGACACAGAGGCCGCCCTCGATGCGGCGGATCATGTCGTCGACGAAGGTGACGTCCTCGCCGCCGGAGTTGGCCCAGCCGTTGCCGAGGCCCTGGGGTGCGACCAGGATCGCGGAGTTGTTGGACTGCGCCTGCTGCCCGTAGTAGGCCCAGCTGCTGCCGCTGCTGCCGCCCGAGGCGACGTCGTTCGCGGTGCCGCCGCGCCAGTGGAAGCCGAAGATCAGCCGGTAGCGGTGGTTGTTGTCGTAGTTGGCGGGGACCCGCAGGATGAAGCTGCGGTTCTTGCCGCCGCTCTGGATCGTGTACGTGCCGCTGGTCAGGGTCGGCGCGCTGCCGCAGGCGCCGGTTCCGCCGCCGTCGGACGACAGTTTGACCAGCTGCCACTGCTGGTTGGTGCCGCCGTGGTCGGTGTACTGGACGACGCTGCCGCCGTCGGCGGTGGACGAGCCCTGTACCTCGACGGCCTTGCCGCTGCCGCGGCCGATCAGCCGGACGTTGCCGCTGTCGGAGTCGGCCAGCCGGAACTGCTGGTTGGTCCCGCCGTGGTCGGCCCACTGCTGGATCGGGGCGCCGTCGGCGGTGGAGGCGCCGGACACGTCGAGGACCTTGGCCGAGTGGCGGGCCTTGAGGCGGTAGAAGCCGCCGCCGGAGTCCACGAACTGCCACTGCTGGTTGGCCGCGTCGCTGCGCGTCCACTGGTAGACCCGGGCGCCGTCGGCGGTGGAGGAGCCGGAGACGTCCAACGCCTTGCCGCTGCCCCGGTTGACCAGGGCGTACCAGGCGTTGGTGTCGACGGTCGCCGCCTCGGCGGGCGCGGGGTTCGCCACGGTGATCAGGCCGGCCGCGAGGGTGGCCGCCGCGAGGCCGGCGATCCGTGACCACCAGCGTGATCGTGCGGGTAAGGCGTGGTCGTGCGCTGTCGTCGTCATCGGTTCCACCCCTTTCTCAGGCCCGGGCCCAGCGCTGGCTGCCGCTGCCCGAGCAGGAACTGAGCTGCATCAGGGTCCCGTTGGCGGTGCCGCCGGAGACGGTGTCGAGGCAGAGGCCGGACTGGACGCCGGTGACGGTGCCGTCGGAGTTGAGGCGCCACTGCTGGTTGGCGCCGCCCCAGCAGCTGTAGATCTGGATCCGGGCGCCGGCGCCTGAGCCCCCGGCGTCCAGGCACTTGTTGCCGTAGACCCTGAGTTCACCGGCTGAGGTGGACTGCCACTGCTGGTTGGTGCCGCCGTGGCAGTCGTACAGCTGGACCTGGGTGCCGTCGGTGGTGCTGGAGTTGGGCACGTCCACACAGCGGCCCGAGCCGACGCCCTTGAGGGGTCCGCCGTCCGTCGGCGGGTTGGTGGTGCCGCCGTTGAGGGCGTTGAGGACGGAGGTGTAGGCGGGCTTCTTGCTGCCGTTGCCGTTGAACAGCAGCGGTGTCTGCTCCGCTCGCCAGGAGTCGGTGTCGCGCACGCCCCAGACGGTGATGCCGAGGCAGCGCGGGACGGCCAGGCAGTCGTTGGTGACGTTGGCGTAGGTCGAGGCCGAGGCGCCCTGGATGTCGAGTTCGGTGATGGCCACGTCGACGCCGAGGGCGGCGAAACTCGACAGGGTGGTGCGGTAGTTGCTGTTGTACGGGCTGTCGTTGTTGAAGTGGGACTGGAAGCCGACGCAGTCGATCGGGACGCCGCGCGCCTTGAAGTCCTTGACCATGTTGTAGACGCCCTGCGTCTTGGCCCAGGTCCAGTTGTCGGTGTTGTAGTCGTTGTAGCAGAGCTTGGCGGCCGGGTCGGCGGCCCGCGCGGTGCGGAAGGCGACCTCGATCCAGTCGTTGCCGGTGCGCTGGAGGTTGGAGTCGCGCCGGCCTCCCGAATTGCCGTCGGCGAACGCCTCGTTGACGACGTCCCACTGGGCGATCTTGCCCTTGTAGTGGCCCATGACGCCGTTGATGTGGTTGATCATCGCCTGGCGCAGGGTGCTGCCGCTGAGGCTCTGCATCCAGCCGGGCTGCTGGGAGTGCCAGGCCAGGGTGTGGCCGCGGACCTGTTTGCCGTTCTGCACGGCCCAGTTGTAGACGCGGTCACCGGCGGTGAAGTTGAACTGGCCGCGCTGCGGTTCGGTGGCGTCGATCTTCATCTCGTTCTCGGCCGTGACCGAGTTGAACTCGCGGTTCGCGATCGTGGTGTACGCCGAGTCGCCCAGCCTGCCGGAGGCGATGGCGGTGCCGAAGTACCGGCCGCTCTGCTTCGCCGCGGCGCCGAGCGTGGACTCGGCGGCGTGCGCGGCCGGCGCCGCCGTCAGGGCGGGCAGCACGCCGAGGGCGCCGACGGCCAGCGCGGCCAGCGGGCCGCGGAGCTTCCGTCGGGCGACGGATACGGGTGGGGCGGACGAGCGCATGACTGTGCCTCCTGGGGGGACGTCACGTGATGACCGGAGGGGGCGCGAGGCGCCGGAACGCGCGAGTGCGGACCTCACCGGGAACGGGGGTGGCGC
The DNA here is from genome assembly GCF_001419795.1 of Streptomyces niveiscabiei. Taxonomy (GTDB): domain Bacteria; phylum Actinomycetota; class Actinomycetes; order Streptomycetales; family Streptomycetaceae; genus Streptomyces; species Streptomyces niveiscabiei. Next base: position 4,544 of record NZ_LIRL01000242.1, on the reverse strand, counting down.
AGGAGCTGGTGTGCGCGGTTCTGCTGTGCGGCTCTGTGCTCAGGATGATTGAAGGATTGACGGCGCGCCGTCAACACTCACGACAGAGAAACTTTCAGATTCTTCTTCGAAACATTCGATCCGTCGAACCGTGCGGCGCACGAGGTTTTGTAGACAGATCGGCGCGACACCTTGACCGATGAGCTTCCTGTTTCTAGCTTGTGGCGTCAAAGGTTCGGGAAATTCTTCGAATGTTTCGAAGACTTCTTGTTCCCCGTTCCTGCGTATGGCCGTTCCGCAGTTCACCGGCGTCACCTCCCCCACTTCCTAGGAGGCCCTCTGATGCGGTTTCGCCCCTCGTTCCGGATCCGCCCGAAGCGCTTGACCGCCGCCCTGGCACCCTTACTCCTCCTGGGCGCCGCCCTCGGCGCCAACAGCACCGCGACCGCCGCCCCCAGCGCGTGCGACCTCCCGTCGTCGTACCGCTGGACGTCGACCGGCGCGCTGGCCCAGCCCAGGTCGGGCTGGGTCTCGCTCAAGGACTTCACGGTCGCCCCGTACAACGGGCAGCAGCTCGTCTACGCGACGACGCACGACTACGGAACCCGCTGGGGTTCGATGAACTTCGGCCTGTTCGGCAACTGGTCGCAGATGGGCTCGGCGAGCCAGAACGCGATGAACAGCTCGACCGTCGCGCCCTCGCTGTTCTACTTCGCGCCGAAGAACATCTGGGTGCTCACCTACCAGTGGGGCGGGACCGCCTTCTCCTACCGGACGTCGACCAACCCGACCAACCCGAACGGCTGGTCGGCCCAGCAGACACTGTTCACCGGAAGCATCTCCGGCTCCGGGACAGGCCCCATCGACCAGGCGCTCATCGGCGACAGCCAGAACATGTACCTGTTCTTCGCCGGTGACAACGGCAAGATCTACCGGGCCAGCATGCCGATCGGGAACTTCCCGGGCAACTTCGGTTCGTCGTACACGACGATCATGAGCGACACGGTGAAGAACCTGTTCGAGGCCCCGCAGGTCTACAAGCTGAAGGACCAGAACCGCTACCTCATGATCGTCGAGGCGCGGGGCGCCAGTGAGCGGCGCTTCTTCCGCTCGTTCACGGCCACCAGCCTCAACGGCTCGTGGACACCGCAGGCGGCGACGGAGAACAACCCCTTCGCCGGCAAGGCCAACAGCGGGGCGGGCTGGACCAACGACATCAGCCACGGTGAGCTGCTGCGCACCAACGCCGACCAGACGATGACCGTCGATCCCTGCAACCTCCAGTTGCTCTACCAGGGGCGCAGCCCCAGCTCGGACGGCGTCGACTACGGCCTCCTGCCCTACCGTCCGGGGCTGCTGACGCTCCAGCGCTAAAAGTTTCTGGATCTTCTCGGCAACCCTTTGCGTGGGCTGTGACCACAAGGAGACGGATCCGCCGGCCCGGCCGGCGGATCCGAGTTCCCTGCCGCACAGCACGCAAGGAGTGCACCTCCCCCATGAACAACCCCACGAACGGCGGACGCCGCCGGCGGACCACCCCCACGAACAGTGGGCGCCGCGGGCGTCACCGCCGTCGCTGGACCGCCACCGCCGTCCTGGTCGGCACCCCGCTGGCCGTCGTGCCCTACCTGCTGTTCACGCAGGAGGACTCGCAGGCCGCGACGATCGACGCCAACGCGTACTACAAGCTGGTCTCCGTGCGCAGCGGCAAGGTGCTGGACGTCAACGGCTCCTCCACCGCCGACGGCACCCGCATCCAGCAGTGGACCGACCAGAACACCGCGAACCAGCAGTGGCGGCTGCGGCCCACCGGCAAGGGCTACTACGAGCTGGTGAACCGGGCCAGCGGCAAGGTCCTCGGCACGGCGGCCCGGTCCGCGGCGGCCGAGCAGCAGACCGACAGCTCCTCCGCCGCCCAGGAGTGGCGGATCAAGGAGGCGGGCGACGCCGTCACCTTCGTCTCCCGCGCGAACGGCCAGGTCCTCGACGTCACCGGGGCCTCGAAGGCCGACGGCGCCGCGGTCATCCGGTACGCCGACCGGGGCACCGCCAACCAGCAGTGGAAGCTGGTGAAGGCGCCCCAGGCCCAGACGGCCGGGACCGGGCCGTACGTGTGGAAGAACGCCCAGGTCGTGGGCGGCGGCTACGTCACCGGGCTGGTGTTCAACCCCCGGGAGAAGGGGCTGCTGTACGCGCGCACCGACATGGGCGGCGCCTACCGCTGGGACACGGGCGCGAAGCAGTGGATCCCGCTGACCGACTGGCTCGGCGAGAAGGACTGGAACCTGCTCGGCATCGACGCCATAGCCACCGACCCCGTCGACCCCGCGCGGCTCTACCTCTCGACGGGCACCTACACCAACGGCTGGGCGGGCAACGGCGCGATCCTGCGCTCCACCGACCGGGGCCGCACCTTCCAGCGCACCGACCTGCCCTTCAAGGTGGGCGGCAACGAGGACGGCCGCGGCGCCGGCGAACGGCTCGTGGTCGACCCGGCGAACAACGGCACCCTGCTGCTGGGCACCCGCAAGAACGGCCTGTGGCGCAGCACCGACCACGGCGCGACGTGGCGTCAGGTCTCCTCGTTCCCCGTCAAGGACGGGGCGAGCAGCGGCGGAGGCATCGCCTTCGTGACGTACGGCCCGGCCGGCAGCAAGACGGTCTACGTCGGGGTCGGCGACCGCTCCACCTCCCTGTACCGCTCCACCGACGGCGGCACCACCTGGCAGGCCGTCTCCGGGCAGCCGACGGGCCAACTGCCGCAGCACGGCGTGCTCTCCGGTGACGGCTCGCTGTTCCTGACGTACACCGACCACCTCGGGCCCAACGGCGTGACGGGGGGCTCGGTGTGGAAGTACACGCCGGCCGGCGGGACATGGAAGAACGTCTCCCCGTCCCAGGGCTCCTACGGGTTCTCCGGCCTGGCCGTCGACCCGCGCAAGCCCTCCACGGTGATGGTCACCACCCTCGGCCGCTGGTGGCCCGAGGACGAGATCTACCGCTCCACCGACGGCGGTACGACCTGGAAGGCCCTGGCCGACAGGTCGAAGCGCAGCGCCGCCGCCGCCCCGTACGTCGGCACGCACACCGGTCACTGGATGACCGCCCTGGCCATCGACCCGTTCGACTCCGGGCACGTGCTGTACGGCACCGGCAACGGCATCCAGCGCAGCGAGGACGCCGACGCCTCCGACAGCGGCGGCACCAGCCACTGGAGCAGCGGGGCCCGCGGGCTGGAGGAGACCGCGCTGATCGACGCGGTCGCCCCGCCCGGTGGCGCCTCCGTCGTCACCGCCATGGGCGACCAGGGCGGCTTCCGGCACGACGACCTGACCAAGGTGCCCGCCGGGCGGCTGAGCAACCCGATGATGACCAACAGCACCGGCATCGACTTCGCCCAGTCCAAGCCGTCCCTGATGGTCCGCGTCGGCCGGGGCGGCGCGCAGGACGGCGCCTACTCCACCGACGGCGGCGCCAGTTGGAAGGGCTTCGCGTCGGAGCCGGTGGCCGGCGCGCAGGACGGCCATGTCGCGCTCGCGGCGGACGGCTCCAGCATCGTGTGGACCAAGGCCGGTCAGGCCCCGTACCGCTCGACCGACCTGGGGGCGAGCTGGACGCGCGTCACCGGTCTCGGCACGGACGCCGTGGTCGTCGCCGACCGGGGCGCGGCCCGGACGTTCTACTCCCTGTCGGGCGGCACGCTGTACGCCAGCACCGACGGCGGCGCGACGTTCACCGCGCGGGCCACGGGGCTGCCCGCCGGCCGGCTCGCCGCCGTGCCCGGTGCCGCCGGGGACCTGTGGATCTCCGGCCAGGACCGGGGGCTGCTGCACTCGACCGACGGGGGCCGTACGTTCGCCGCCGTCGGCTCGGTGAAGGCCGCCTCCGCGCTCGGCTTCGGCAAGGCCGCGCCCGGCGCCTCCTACCAGGCGCTGTACCTGATCGGCACGGTGAAGGACGTCACCGGCGTCTTCCGCTCCACCGACCGGGGCGCCACCTGGCTGCGCGTCAACGACGACGCCCACCAGTGGGGCGCCATCGGCGGCGTCGGCGTCGTCACCGGCGACCCCGATGTCTTCGGCCGGGTCTACATCGGCACCAACGGGCGCGGTCTCCAGTACGGCGACCCGTCCTGATCCCGCGTCCGGGCGGGGGCGGCACCGCGCCCTCGCCCGGACCGGCGGGGCACTTGCCGTGTTCAGCGGGTGAGTGCCTTGCGCAGGCGGCGGCGTGACGCGGCCCGCCATGCCGCCGGGAGGTCGCGTTCGCGGGCCTCGGCGGTGGCCTGTTCCCGCCCGTACAGCAGCCCCCACACGAACCCGGTCTCGCTGGCCGTGTGCGCGGCCACCGCGAGGTCCCGCAGGGTGGCGCGGGTCACGACGCTGTCCTGGTGGTCGCCCAGGACCTTCTGGACGGCCTTGATCCGCTTGCCGAGGCGCTTGGCCGGTTTGCCGAGGGAGGGGCGGGCGGGCTCGGTGGCGTACCGGGTCCGCTTGGCCGCCTTGCGGGCCTCGTGGAGCGCCCTGTCGCGGTCCGCGCCGGGCGGGAGCCCGAGGGCGTGGGTG